>CAYYUU010000665.1:0-4946 GCA_964474955.1 uncultured Alcaligenaceae bacterium
TTGGGCAATAAACAACACCGCAATGACTTCAAACAACGCCGTCCCGTCCATGTTCACCGTCGCGCCGAGTGGCAACACGAACGACCCCACGCGGTTGCTGATTCCGGCCCGTTCCTCGACGCAACTCATCGTGAGCGGTAACGTGGCGTTCGACGAGGCCGAACTGAAGGCCGTCATCAACGCGGGGCTCATGGCGTGGGCATATTCGAAAGGATTCCGTCTCGCCACGACCGTTACGATGATCGGCAACACAATCGCCGCGTGCACCACCAGAGCCAAAGCCACGGTTACCAAGTACCACCCAAGCGACGTAAAAACGTCCGTCCCTTGCGTCGCGGTCGCGTAGAGCATCAACGCGAAAACCCCGATCGGAGCGAGGTAGATGATCGCCATCGTCATTTTCATCATCACCTCGAACCCGGCTTCCGACAGGCCCTTCATCGTCTCGTAGGTCTGCCCGCCGACCAACAACGTGAAGATACCAAACGCGAGCGTGAATGCGATGATCGAGAGAAACTCACCACCGGCCACGGCCCCCACAGGATTGGTGGGCACCATTCGGTTCATTTGTTCGTAAAGCGTCTCGGTCAAGTCCTGCGATGCTGGTGGAGTATCGTCGTTCTCTCCCTTCTTCTCGCCATCTTTCTTTTCCGTTTTGGCGGCTTGTTCCGCTTGTCCAGTCGCTTGGCGAAATGCTGCCCCAGGTTGGATAATGTTAACCAACGTAATGCCGACACAAATCGCCAACGCACTCGTGGAGACGTAATATAGCACGGTCATCCCGAACAGCTTCCGAAGTCGCTTGGCATCTCGCAGGCTCAACACGCCCGTCATCAGTGACGCGATGATCAGCGGCACCGAAACCATCTGAAGCATTCGCAAGAAGAGCCTTCCCACGAGATTGCCGGCGTCACCAATCCACCTTGCCCAGGACCGGCCATTCTTCTGGAACAGGGCGAAAACCTGTGCGTTGTTCTCTTTCAGCCTCTCCAGGGTGTAGTAGACCTTGGTCGTCTTCTTCTCTTCCTCGGTGAGCTTGGTCTTGTTCAGCGGGTCGACGATCCAAGTGTTCGTCTCGTTCTTCTTGGGGTCGGTAATCTTGATGGTCGTCTTGTTGACGGAGTCCGAGACGACAAGGTTTTGCCCTTTGTATTTCCCGTCTTTGATTTCTATTTCGTCCGTCGTTCGCTCGCTCACCGTTGCGTTGAGGGTGAGACCAATCGCCGCCGCTGACACGACACCGATCAGGATTTGCCAGTGGAGCGCGAGTCGAAACATGACGAAAAACCTCAAGACGAGTGGTAGACTTGGAGACAGGAATCCAGAGAACAATAGCCTCAGCGGGTGTCGGAACGGAAAACCAATCAACGGAGAGAATACCATGTCCTCGCGTTGGATGCGATCGATTCGCCTTCCGATTCGCTCGGAACAATTTTATCAACTTCCCCGGCATCCGGCCTATAAGTACGAGTTTTTGAAAGGCGTTGCGTACATCACTCCACGCCCAAGGTACTATCATGCAGTGCTCGACTTGAATGGTACAATCGAGCCGGAACACGCCGCGTTCTCTGCGAGCGTTGAGTTCGAGGCGATTCCGGACGACGAAACGGAAATGGTAGAGTTGTTTGCCGATGGGTTTTCGGGTGTGGTCCCGTTCGTTGGACTCTCCGAGAAATTGTTGATTTCTGCGGCGAAGGATTGTTTGCGATGGACTCGGGACGGTGGTGACGGAACGTGGCTTCGAAGTGCGAGTTACGCAGCTCGATCGAAAGGTCAATGGATAGGAGCCGTCTACGTCACCCTCTTGCCGACCGAAGTGGACCTGTCACGCGGAGACGTTTGGAGGCGTGATGATTATCCTCCCGTCGCAGAGGAATCCGGGAACGGCACGCCTCACCTGACGTGGGTCTTTGTATCGCAACGCGCAAGAAGTCTGGGAGTCGGCACCGCCTTGCTCCAACGGAGCGTGACGAAACTTCGACATCTGGGCTATGAGCGACTCTTCAGCACAGTTCAAACGGGGAACGAAATGAGCATGCTTTGGCACTGGCGAAATGGGTTTCGATTGTGTCCCACACAGGATGTGTTGCGAAAGTTGCGGGCCCAATAAGTAGGGTCGGCGGAACGCGAGGGAAGTGGTATTTGGACGATTCGGTCGCTGATACTCTGGTACATAATTTTGCTGCGAGGGGGGCGGATAAACAATTGTCGCCTGCCCTCGCAGCAAAAGCCCGCTTCGCTCTTGTCACTCGCTTGCTCTGGGCTGGCGTCAGACTCACCCGAACCAAATAAAGCCTGAAGCCGTGTTCCTCGTTTTGCAGTATGTCTTCTCGTCGCTCCATCAAGGAGCCCGCATCCCAGATTTGAAAAAGAAATGAGATTTTCCCTTCCGGTCGGAATGTTCATTTCCGCTTTCCGAATTGGATACAGAAAGGGAGACGCAAAGAGCAAACAACGCCTCCCGCACACCTCTTCCACATTGCAAAGAACTATCGTCTGTTTTCGAAGCCTATAAAGATTGAGAGGTAGGAAACATGTTCACTCGTTCCCTGCTGTGCGCTGCCCTCGCGCTTTTCGCCATCGGTCATGCAGCAAACGCCGATTCCCCCTCCCGAGTCGTCGAACTCGGAACGTTGGAAAGCGTCGATGCCAGGAACGCTCAGGCCCAAGCCCAAAAATGGCTCCAATCGACTGGAAAAGCGGTCGACAAGAAAGCAGTGGCGGCCATCTGGAGTGGAGAAAATCGCACCGTCTTGAACCGCATCTCGGACACGCTGGTGCTTGGTAGCCCCGAAGCCGCGAAGCTCTTACAGGACGCCGCGAACCCACTCGTGCCGGCTCCGACGAAAATTCCGGCTTTGTTGACCAACAAGAACGCCGACTCTTTCTTCCGAAATCACTTGGCCCTGGCGTATGCCCAACACCTTTCGCATCGTCGCGTCTTCGAGCAAGCCCTGGCAGCACTCGAGACCACCAAGGCCGAAGCCGTCGTCGATCCCGGCTCGTACCTGTTCTACCGAGCCGTTTGCGAACACGGCCTGCAACAAAGGATCGAAGCCAAGGGGTCGATCACGCGGCTGATGGAACAAGTCGTTGACGCGCCAGAGCGATACCGCACGGTGAGCATTCTCATGCTACTCGACATGCAATCCTGGCAAACACAAGACCTGGGAGCCGTCGGACGCTTGATGAAAGACTCCGAACGTCGTCTGCGACTGGCTCGCGCCAATGGCGACACCCAACAAGTTCAGAAGACGATCATCCGTCGGTTGGATGAACTGATCAAGAGGATGGAAAATACCGGCAACGGGAAGCGTCCTGTGTGTGGAATCCCAGGGCTTCCGGGCATCCCGAACGCTGGTGGCTGCCCCGACGGAAGTTGTCGGAAACCAGGGCCGAATGGCCCAGGCACTAAGCCCGGACCTGGAGGTAACGTCCCGGCCGAGACCAGCAATGTGAGTCGCGTCGAAGGCACCGGGGTCGTTGATCAGAAAAAAGTCCGGAACTTCACAGAGAACTGGGGGAACATGGATCGACGCGAACGAGCCCGTGCTCTCCAGGAGTTGACTCAAGGTCTCAGCGAGCGGCATCGTGAGGCGATCGAGAGTTATTTCCGAAATTTAGCTCGCCGGTCGGGTCCATACTAAGCGGCGAAGAAGACTCCAGAGAGCGTTTCACGCCGATGACCAATGCAAAACGCGAACGAGGGATTTGGGAGGCCCTCGTTCGCGTTTTGCATTGGTCACAGGCAACGCCAACATCACCTCTCTTTGGGAATGACCCTCGCAAGTCGCTCGATCATTTCCAGACACGAGCGCCATCGGTCTTGTGGGACCGGACTCAACGCCCGCTGTAGGATCGGCTGTTCTCCTTTGGTCAATCGCGAAAGGTCCGGGGCGGGTCGGACGTAACTACTACTGAACGACGAAGGAAATTCGTCGAACGGGAGCGTTCCGGTGCGAAGGTGATGGTACGTCAAGGCGAGCGAGTATTGATCACTCGTGTCACTGATCCAACCCCGGAAGACCTCCGGCGCGGCGTACGCGAGTGTCCCCACTTTTTCGTAGTACCACATCGGCGAAGTCGCCTGGACGGCCAATGAATAATCACACAACTTGACCGTGTTGCCGGTGATCAACAAGTTGCTCGGCTTCACGTCGCAGTGGCGTACGGCGACGCGTCTGCCGTTGATCATGTGTTGGCGGGTGTTGAGGAAGTCGAGCGCGTCGGCCGCATGGCCTAGGTAATGGCACAAATGCACGGCCGGGATCGGCTTGCGGAATTCCTCGTAGTAGACCTCGTAGAGATCCAGGAGATTCCCTTCGGCCAATTCCATCGAAATCACGATGTAATCGGCGCCGCTCCAAATTTGATTGATGCCGATCAAATAAGGATGCTGCAGATTTCGGATCGATTGGATGGCCCGAATCTCCTTGCTGGCCTTTTGTCGAGTCCCGCAAGGCAGGAACTTCAGGGCCACCGGTTGGCCGTCTGGACGTGTCGCCCGCCACACTTCGCCCCAACCGCCACTACCAATGAATTGCTTCAGGCAGTACCCCGGATAGGGTTCGGCACCCGGGTTCAGCTCCGGTACCTGAGCCACCATCGCTTACCTCCGACCTTGCTCGCCCTGGGCGAACGGGATTAACGGGATGAGAATGACCCCAACGGCGCCGGTCGGCGGAAATGCAGATCGACTGGGGACGCAATCCGTACGTCTCCAGACCCGACGCATTCTGGGGTCGAGGTTTTGACTTAGAATGAGTGCAGGACACTCGAAGGTGTTTTCTGCAACGGGGTGCGAGTCCGCTGCCACCGCACAAATCTAGATTTTTTCTCGGATAAAGTCAAAACTAAGAACCAAGTTGAAAGCGAGAGATTTCCAATCGCCGAGGCCAAGACCAGGTTTGTGATTTTTGTGTGGCAGTTTTGTTCACCTGGGCCTT
>CAYYUU010000666.1:0-4941 GCA_964474955.1 uncultured Alcaligenaceae bacterium
ACCACGTAGATCGACTTACCGCTAGATTTCGGAGAATCTGGGTATGCGCTTCCAATCCCGCCTTTGCCTTTTGTGGGTGGTTGTAGCTTTCCAAGCCGCGGGCCCCGTGGCCTTCGCGCAACAGCGACTTATTCAACCTCCAAGACCTGGGTTCCCGCCGACTAAAATACCGTCCTATCCGGTTCCGAAAGTGGGCCCTAGAAGTTCCGGCCCCGTGTTGTCCCCGAAAACGCTGCCGAAAGAGGCTCTCGGGCGGCTCGGATCGGTCGAATTCCGGTTGGAGCAATACGTCCAACGGATCACGCCTTCGGGTGACGGCAAGACCGTGGCCGTGACGACGAACTCCGGGACGGCGTTGGTCGAGGTGGCGACGGGGAAACAACTTCGGCGAATCCCGGTCTACAGCTCTTCCAGTTCGGACTTGTCTCCGGATGGGAAAAAGTATGCCGTCGGTGGGTATAACCAAGTTCAAATCTACGACACCAAGACGGGCAAGCAGCTTCGTTATTTTCGTCCGAAGGTGCGGACCAGTTCGTACTGGTCGACGATCGAATTCTCGCCCAACAGCAACCTCATCCTGGCAGCCCCGGGGCAATACAACCAGGGTAACACGATCTACGTTTGGGACGTCAACAACGGCAAGGAAATCACGACGATCCAGGTCTTGCAAGATTACCAGCCGCGGGGCATTTTCTCGCACGATGGCAAAACGATCCTTTCGTGGGGGACGTTCCAAAACCGTCCGACTCAACCTCCGGTGACGCTCCAACTCTGGAACATTCAGACGGGCAAGGAAATCCGGCGGATCGAAACCGACACCGTCACTGTGACGACGGCTGCCTTCTCGCCCGACGGGAAAGAACTGGCGCTCATTAATGGGACTTCGACGTTGAGCCTATATGACGTCAAGACCGGCAAGCTCAAGAAACGTTTGGCGGCTCGACAAGGTTTGGGCAGCTTCCTGAAGTATTCTCCCGATGGCCGCTACCTGGCCGCGGCGGGCAACAACGGCGACATCCAAATCTGGGATCGGAAGAAGAACGTCCGGGTCCTAACGAAACGTGGTCCGATGTGTTATCAGTCGGGCGTGATCTTTCGCAAGGACGGGAAGATCTTTGGCTTCGGGCGCAACCAACAAGTCCTGTGTGTCTGGGACGCCCTGACGGGAAAAACGTTCACTCCGCTCGAAGGACACCACAACGCCGTCAGCGCCTTGGCGTTCGGGCCCAAAGGCAAGACACTTCGGTCGGTCGACCAGTACGGATACATTTGCTTCTGGGACGTCAAGACACGCAAGCAACTGCGGCGTATGCAGGTCGATCTGGAGACGGCCTACCCGAACGGATACCGTCCTGGCCACAACTCCAATTTTTTCCAGAACCCGGCGTTCTCGACGAACGGCAAGTTCCTCGCGGCGACGAACAATTACAATACCCGAACTGTCCAGTTCTGGGACGTCGAGACCAACCGCATGTTGTACGACTTCGACGCCACTTCCCGATCGAGTTCGAACCAACCCGCTTTGTCCGCGGACGGGACTCGCGTTGCTTGCTTCCTGTATCCGGGGATGGTGAGCGTATGGAACACGAAATCGGGGGAAGAGGTGACGCGGTTCAAAATCGTCGAGAAGATCTTCAATCGTTGGAATGGTGGAGTCCAGTCGGGGCAAATGAGTTTTTCTCCCGACAACAACAAGTTGGCCATTGCATGGAATCAATATGACGGACTGACCGGCCGTTCGACGTCGAGCGTTGCGGTGTGGGATTTGGTCAAGCGAAAAGAATTGTTCCAGATGGATCGGAGTTCGAGCTACAATCTGGCGCCGGCCTTCTCGACGGATGGTCAGTTAGTGGTTTTGGCGACCGCGCGGGGCCAGTTGGCTCTTTACGACGCGAACACCGGGAACAAAGTTCGAGACCTGGATGGTTCGAGTGCGAGTTATCCGAACGTCCTGTTTTCCCCCGACGGACGTTTCGTCATCGCCACGAGCTACACGTCTTCTTCTTCGACAGGGTATCGCAGTTACATTTACGTGTGGGAAACGGCCACGGGGAAACGACGAACGATGTTCACGGGGCACCGTGGGATGGTTTCGAGTGCGGCGTTCTCGGCGGACGGGCGCACTCTGGCGACGGGGAGCTACGACACGACCATCTTGTTCTGGGACATGACCGGCCAAAGACGCTATGGCGGAGCGAGCAAAAACGTGTTGACGAAGACCGACATCGAACGGCTCACGAACATCCTGAAGGAGGACAATGCGAGCAACGTGGCCGAGGCGATTGGGACTTTGGTCGCGCATCCGCAACTGGCTTTAGCCTACTTGAAGAAGACGCTACAACCGGCGAAGGGAAGCCAGATCACGGACAAAGACATTCTGCGGTGGATCGACGAACTCGATAGTGATCGTTACAAAATTCGAGAAACGGCTACGCTGAAGCTCAAGAAGCTCGGGACGCAAGCTCTGGAACACCTCCAGGCGAAGCTGGCGAAAGCGACTTCGCAAGAACTCAAAAGACGGATCACCAAACTCGTGCGGGAAGCCAAACGACCGGCCGTGACGCCGGCCCGGTTGGCGAGCATGCGGGGTGTCGAAATCCTCGAATGGATTGGCAACGACGAGGCCCGCGAATTGCTTGTGGATCTGGCGAAAGGGGCTCCCGGGGCTCCGCTGACTCGGGATGCCAAAGGGGCGCTGTCGCGGTTGCAACTGCGGGCGGCTTCGCAAGCGTCGTAAAGAAAGGTGGAAGGTGGAAGGGGAAAGATGGAAACGAGGTTTGTTTTGCATCTTTTCCTGGCCATTCTGACTAGGCTACGCTGGGCTTGGCCTTCGGCAAAAAACAACAACCAACAACAATCTTCCACCTTCCGCCTTCCACCTTTTCCCTTCCACCTTTCTTTTCTCCTTCCGGAAATAATCATGTTTCAACATCTCCGATTTCTTGTCGGCCTGTCTCTTGTTGCGTTCGTTCCGTCGATTGCGTTTGCGTTGTCGCCGGAAGAAATCTTTATTGTGACCAACAAGAATGAGCCGGAATCTCGCAAGCTCGCCGACCATTACTGCAAACAGCGCAAGGTCCCGCTCAAAAACATCATCGAATTGAAGCTGCCGACTTCGGAATCGATCAGCCGGGCCGACTTCAACGCCAAGCTCCGAGGCCCGCTTCGAAAAATTCTGGAAGGTCGAAAAGAGAAGGCGAAATGCTTGCTCACGATGTACGGCGTGCCGCTGCGTGTGGGGCCAACTCGACCATCGGAGGAAGACCGAAAGCAACTCAAAAGAGTCGCGAAAGAACGCGAGGACTTGTTCGCCCGCCAACGTAAACTCAATGACCAAATTGAATCGCTGGGAAAGAAGCAGCAGCGGACCAAGGACGAAGACGACAAGCTCAAACGATTGCAGACCACAAGAAAACAAATGTCGGGCCAGTTCCGCAATTTGAATTTTCGCCGCAAGTGGTTGTCGCACCAGGAATCGACGGCGAGCGTGGATAGCGAATTGATGCTCCTTTGGTCGGACAATGCCGAGTTGCGGCGGTGGCAAGTCAACGTCCGCAATTGGAGAATTCCCGAAGGAGCCATCAAGAACGCCTCAACAATCTTGATGGTGTCGCGGCTCGACGGCCCGAGTCCCAAGATCGTCCGGGGAATGATCGACGACGCCATCGCCGTCGAACAAGTCGGTCTCAAGGGGAAGGTGTATGTGGACGCCCGCGGCATCAAGTATCGGGGCTCCCGCGACGCCTACGGCTACGGCGGATATGATCAGTCGTTGCGGGACATGGCCAAATTGTTCGACGAGAAGGCCAAACTTCCTGTCGTGTTGGACGACGAGCCCAAGCTGTTTGCACCCGGAAGCTGCGCGGAGGCGGCTCTTTATTGTGGTTGGTATTCGCACGCGAGGTTTGTCGATTGTTGCCAATTCGCCAAGGGTGCCGTGGCGTATCATATCGCCAGTTCCGAGGCCGTTTCGCTTCGCAATCCGAAGGCGCGATACTGGTGTCCGAACTTGTTGAAAAAGGGAGTCGTGGCGACGATTGGTCCTGTGGCCGAACCGTACACGCTTGGCTTTCCGAAGCCGGCGGAGTTTTTCGGATTCCTGGCGACCGGAAAATACACGCTCGTGGAGTGCTACACCAAGACGGTTCTGTTGAATAGCTGGATGACGGTATTGGTCGGTGATCCGCTCTACAATCCGTTTCAGAAAACGCCGCTGGTCCGAGAAGCTGACGTGCAACCGAGTCCCGCGGATAGCGAGTTTCTTGTGCGGAAAAAGGAGTCGTAGGGCAGGTTTTGGAACGGCGAATTTACGACCGTCCGTTTTTCGCCAATGAGGCCAGTTGCGTGGCGGGTTGCAATTTGCAGTGGGCTCGAAAAGTACCGTATTGAGGCATTGGGTGATACAAGTGCACTGAAAGTTGGCGACGTATTGATCGAGGTAGCACTTGCTCACGCCTCGAAATGGACGCAAGAAATACCCTGCCCCCTATGTCTATTTTCTTGAATTGAAAATTACGCGTATTGTGTGGCGAATTGACTTCAATTCTTCAACCGCCGCGGCGGATGAAGCGATGTGTTTTTTCCTCGAACCAGTTATAATTGATGGAATACGAACAGTCCCAAGGACAAAAAGAAACACTTTGACAGAACCGTATGAGGAGTCCCTTGTTTACTTGCATTCGTCCATCGAACAATAACGTTGCTGCGCCGAGGCTCGGGCAATTTTCCACGTCATTGGTGGTGGGGATTGTCCTTCTATTTTTGTCCCCTGGACACTCGTGGGGGGACGCCTCATCAATGGGTAGAAAGATCTACTTGAAGCAATGCGCGAGTTGTCACGGCAATCGCGGCGAAGGAGCCAAGGCTTATCCTCGACCCCTGATCGGTAAACGATCGCTGGCCCGGTTGACGCGATACATCACTAGCTCGATGCCCGATGAC
>CAYYUU010000667.1:0-4935 GCA_964474955.1 uncultured Alcaligenaceae bacterium
GCGGTGCACTCCAGACGCACCGCATGGCCAAGACTCGTTAAATTCCGAGAGACGCTTCCAGACCGTTCTTCCACCAACCCGAGGCGTGCATTTTAAGGTGACGTTGGACTTATTGGATGGCGGCGACTGTTGAAGCCAGCGACCAGAGAGGAGAAGAAATAACCCACCAACAACGGAGTTTTCCTCCGCCTCGAAAAAACATATACCAACAGAAGACAGATACAACAAATCGCGGTATTTTGAGAGGCTCTGGCCGTGTACGAACTTGGACAAACGCTCTGGCAGTTAGTGACCGTCTTGATCGAGTTGGCCGAACAGCTCTTGAGGTTGGGCCTTCAGTACTTGCTTCTCGTGGCCTATATTGCGGTGACGCTGTTGGCCATTAACTGGAAACGGGCTTGGCCCATTCTGGCGCAGGGAGCGTGGGCACCTCTCGTGCTGGGGGTGCTGATTTCGGCGCTCGTTTGGACTTTTCTCGAACCCATCTACGGCTATTGGTGGCATCTGGGCGGAGTCATCTTGTTGGTCGGCGGAGCATTCTTTAACGGATGGCTCCAGGGAGTCTTGGGTTGGACGCCTCCCGACCTCACTTTTGAACCACCACAAACCGAACCAGAGTTCGCCCATCATTAGGGGAGCTTGTTGATTTGGTTCTTGGACAGGTGGCAAACCTGTCCCACGATCTCACCATCAAAAACACAGTTGCCAAATCACCCACACGATCAACTGAAACGCCAACAACGCGCCTGCTCCGGCGAAGAAGCATGTCCATTCTCGCTGCGAAAGGCGCAGTCGTTCCGAACCTTTCGACCACCAGCCCGACGATGACGCCGGTGTATGCTTGTTCGCGAGTGATCTAGTGTTTGTAGCTTGCACAGATTGTACGAGCACTGCCACGGGGATTTGACTTTGGGCGGGAGTTTGGCTCTCTATTGGCGTCGAATCACCGACCAGCGATCCCTCGACAGAAATACTTCCCAAATTCTCCGAAGTGGGCAAGGAATCTTCCGCCGCCTGCGTCTTCACGGCTCTGCCCGTCTCGGTCGTATCGCCCGTGTTCTCTGATATCTGAGTCGGCGCGATAGAAATCTCCGACGACGAGAAAACCTGTGCCTCACCCTCCAGGTCCAATAAGTTCGCGTTGTCGGCACCACAGTCAGTGACCAACTTCTCCCAAACGTCCAACAAAGCGGCTTCGGCGTGTACCGGTGTCAAAAAGCGGGCGTCCGGCGCCTTCGCGAGTAAGGTACTGACGAATTCGTCAAGAATCGGTGGAACAGTCGGGTTGAACTCCGAAATCGGCTTCGGCATCTCTTCGGCATGCCGCAAAAGTTGCCGGATCACGGTTTCGTCCGTAAACGGGGTTCGCCCCGCGAGCATTTCATAGAGGATGCACCCAGCGCTATACAGGTCTCCCCGAATGTCGACCGTCCGAGCGCTCCGGGCTTGCTCCGGAGCCATGTATTTCGGAGTCCCAACGATGACCCCTTCACAAGTCAACTCCGGCGAGACTTCTCCGTGCTCCAACGCAGCAAAAAGGGCTCGGGCTAACCCGATGTCGAGAATTTTGAGTTTCGCGTCCGTGAGCGATTTTCGTAACGACCCGGACTGCCCGGGGAGGACCATCAAGTTGGAAGGCTTGAGGTCTCGATGGACGTAGTTATGTTGGAACAGATACTCGAGACCGCGGAAGAGTTGCAACGCCAACGAGACCGACGTCCGGATCGAAAGCGGCCCCCTTTTCTTGAGCACACGGTCGAGCGACTTCCCGGGCAACAACTCCATGACGATGTAATGGAGCCCCGCTGCGGTCGTGCCGTAATCGATCGTCAGGACGATGTTCGGATGGCGAAGTTTCGCCGCTCGCTTCGATTCCCGTTGGAAACGAGCCACTGCCCGCGGATTCGACGCCTTGGATGGAGGCAAAACTTTAAGGGCAACGAGTTCGCCTTCCGGATTCACGGCTTTGTACACTCCAGCCATTCGTCCTTGGCCGATCCGTTCGAGAATTTTATAAGCACCGAAATAGAGTTGGTCAGCGAACCCTCGCGAGATGAGTTGGAACTGAAAGGCAGTCACATGGTCGTGAGCGATCAACCAATCGCGAAAGGCATCTGGCTCGTCCGAACATGACTTGAGTTCGGACGCTTTGCCAGCGGAACTGCTCCACTCGTGATACAAACTGCGAATCTGGTCAGCCGGCAACACACGATGCCGAGACAACGCGGTGCACAGAGCTTCCACGGTTGGAAAATGAGTGGACACTTCCTGACTCAGGCTCACGGGATCACTGCCTTCCTTTGTCGTTCACCGTTTGCATAGGATGCTTGATGTCTATTCTTTGAAAATATACTCCAGCATACCATCACGAACCTACGGGCGATAGCGTAGCCCAAAGAACATTCTTGAGCACTGGATGAATGGCCGGGAACGCCGTCCGAGAAGGGCCGATCGCATTTTTCGGAAAGATGAATTCGCTCGGGCAAGCGAATTGCTGTTCGTACCGATCGTCGGCACTCGCGGGTAAAAACAAACCCAGACCAGAGTTGGATGATGCGCGGCCGAGGCGCAATACCGTTCATGTTTGACATAAGTCCCAGCCTCAAAATAAGTTATGATTGTCACGATCATAACAATCCCGGAGGACTGGAAAGACGTCAGGACGAACGCCAGAATACTTTAAAGTCGATGAATCGGGAATGGTGACCGATCGCTTGACGGGTTTGAGTGAGTTTATTTCAGACCAACTGATTTGCCTCGCGTTAAACGAAACTCGAGAGCACGATCGGGCCAATGCCAAAATCACTCACGACATAATGCTTTGGGTCGTGTTGGCCATGGGAGTGCTCACGGAATTGCCTTTGCGAATCGTCTTCAAACACGCTCGGCGAATGCGACCCGGAGAACCCACGCCCCCAAGGAACACTCTGTGTTATGCCCGCCAAAGACTCGGAGTGGCCCCCTTGCGTTGGGTCTTCGAGAATGTCGTCCGGCGGCTCGCCAACGACAACACGCCTGGACCTTTCTACAAACGTTTGCGGATGGTCGGATTCGATGCCACGTGTGTCGACATCCCCGACTCCGAGGAGAACGCTCGGGTCTTTGGGCGTCCGAGTGGAGGCCGGGGCGACGGAGCGTTTCCCCAAGTGACGAAGTTGAGTTTGGTCGAGTTGGGCACACACGCCGAACCGGCCTTCGTACTGGGGTCCTATGGTCGCAGCGAGCACGTCATGGCTTGGGGACTTCGCAAGCGTTTGGATTCGGACATGCTGTTGTTGTGCGACCGCAATTTCTTCAGTTATCGACTCTGGAAGGAACTCGACGGCCGAGGCGTGCGAATGCTCTTTCGTCTGAAAGAAGGCATGATCCTCGATCCCATCGAAGAGTTCTCCGATGGCTCGTATGAGGCTAAAATTTACGCCAACGGTTATGACTGCCAGAAAGATAGAAATGGCATCGTAGTTCGCGTCATCAAGTACACATTGGATGACCCCCAACGCACGGGCCAAGGGGAGGAACACGTGTTGTTAACGAACTTACACGAAAGCCAAACGTATCCGGCCAAGGAGTTGGCCGTGCTCTACCATGAGCGGTGGGAACAAGAATTAGTTTTCGACGAGCAAAAGACCCATCACGATCCGAAACGTCCGACCAAGCCGACCCAATTGCGTAGCCACACTCCGGCGGGTGTCGTGCAGGAGATGTAGGCTTCGTCGTTGGGTCATTATCTGACGTGGAGCGTTGATGATCGAGGCGGCAACGAGCGAAGGCTTGGATCCCGATGCGTTGTCGTCCCTGCGGCATTTCCCGCGACAACGCAGCGTTTGGCATGAAGCTTTGTTGTAGGAAATGGCTCAGGGACGAACCGAAGCTCGACGCAACCGGGCCAACCCATGGGCAGCAAGACGAAAATGTCGGAGTCCTCGAAGAAGCGACCGGAACACCGAGGGCGTTTGTCACTGACACAACCGTTTGAAGAATCAATCGTCATCCTTCATTGAACCGTGCGGAGTTAAATTCTAGCCGACGATGCCCCGATCAAAACTGGTTTTTCGTGGTCGTTAGAACGGAATGTCGTCTTCGAAATCCTCACCTTGTGGGACACCAACGGGGGCAAATTCACTTACCTTCTCTTCGACAATAATGGGGAGGTCGGCCTGCTCTTCCAAAGTCTGTTGAGTAGGGTCGCCCATGAACTCTGGCCAAATGTGGAATCCCCCAGTGACACTGGGGGCCGACGGCCATGTCCAGGTGCCCCAGATGCCTTTTCCTTCGTTAAAGCCCTTGTAATAGATGTCGTGGCCACCGATGTATTTCTTGTGCCAAAAGCAACGCCCATCGCTCAGGTCGTAGGTTCCCGACAAGAGGAACTCGCCCACATAATCGCGGCCGTCGCCGCTGAGAACGCCGTCGGCGAACGTGAGGTCGATTTCCATTTGGTACTTGCCCGGAAGCATGTGGGTTTGTTGGAAAAAGCCAATCCATCGCCCGCTCGGAAATCGAGGATCTGTCTCTGGCTGTTTTCGTTGTGGTTTCATCCTGGTGCCTCTTGAGTTGGGCGTTTTGGAATATTCCGCAAAACAAGCACTGTCCTTAGGACACGATTTTATCACACTATCGACCCAGACACAGGATGATTAACTCAAGAAGGATTGCAGGGGGCTCTCCTGGATGTTTGGAAGTGTTTTTGCCAAACCGGAAACGCGAGCGAAGGATATTTCATTGGCCTTTGCTGGCGCTTTAGGGTTGTCAAAACGCTAAGACCAACCCCGGTCGTTCGCTGGCTTTTCAGGGTTGTCAACAACTCCACACACTCCAAAATGCAAACTCACACCCGAGTAAACAGGCCCGCAGCCGACGAGGATCAGGAGCCTCCAACGCCCAAAACGGATACGAGATTCCGGGTCTTGTTATCGCTCCCGGGCTGGAACGGTA
>CAYYUU010000668.1:0-4934 GCA_964474955.1 uncultured Alcaligenaceae bacterium
ACGGTGTTTGCTCGCCTTCACTTTCTCTGTCGGACGCTTAACGCACTTGGCGTTATCGACAAACACGTAGGGGTCCATGTCGAGTGACGCCGGAATGCCAAAGAAATAATCGAACCCGACCGAGTTCGGTCCGGGGGTAAGCGGCTTGGTGTAGTCGGTCTTCTTGGCATTACCGAGCCCAAGATGCCACTTGCCAATACACGCGGTGTGGTAGCCCGCCCTCTTCAAGAGCGACGCCAACGTCATCCGATCGGGCTCAATCAACAGCGGACTGTATCCCCACAGAACTCCTCGCTTGAGCCGAGACCGCCAGCAGTATCGACCGGTCAGAATGCCGTACCGCGTCGGCGTGCAGACGGCCGAGGGAGAATGTGCATCGGTGAACCGAATCCCGAGTTTGGCGAGTCGATTCATGTTCGGCGTGGGAATCTTGGACTTGGAGTTGTAGCACTCTAAGTCGCCAATGCCCAAGTCGTCCGCCATGATGAAGACGATGTTGGGCCGCTTGTTTTTTTGGTGAGCCAAGGCGTTGGGAACTCCAATCAACAGAAAGAGAATTCCGAGGGCGCCAGCCAAGATGATCTTGCAATGATTCGTCGGGAGATGTTGCAGAACGGGGTATTGTGTTGACATCGATGGCTCCTTAATGCAATGACTTCGAGTCAGTGGATGTTCGAATCAGTATGGACGGACAGGATGACGGCGTCAAGCGGGTCGATTTGACCTACCGTGGAAGAGGATAGAAATTACTTGAAGTTCTCCTTCCAGCGAGAAGACATGGTGGACTGAAAGGACTGCGTACAAGTTCTCCATGCGAAAGAAAAAAACCATGCCTCTGACAATCCAAGCGGAGCCGCCACCGCTTCCAGAAACGGATGAGGCCGTGATTCGGGCATCTGGAACACGAATCCCTCAAGGTGCCAAGTGCGGTGGGAAAAACAGTTCGGGTAGTTGAGCCTTGTACTCTGGCGTGGTCCGTTTGCGTTCGTTGTCCACGGCAACATGGAAGTTCTGAGCAACATGGAACTGATCGACAACGCCTCGGACCTTGGGCAACAAGCTCCGGCAAGCGTTGGCTCTGACCAAGGTTTTCCAGGCAACTGCGGGCCTATTGTGTATCCCGCCCGGAAGCCACGGAAGAACCAAACTCCTCACCCCTCATTCAATAACAGGAATTTGATTCCGGCATTGCACAAGCAGATCAGAAACATCCACATTACAAAAATGGAAAACATCCACCAACTGTATCGCATCAGCTTTCCTATTCGAAGGAGCAAGACAAGACTCACGAACACCAGCGGAAGGAAAATCAAAAATGGAAAGTTGCTCGACAAGTCAATGGATGCTACGCCAGCGCAGAGCACGAGAAGATTCCCATAACAGTAACCCAGTCCGATCCGGACGAGAGTGGCATCTGGGCCCGATAGCGAAAAATGTTCGGGTTACTCAACATCCGGTGGCCAACACGGACCTGATCCGTGGGAAAGGTCTACAGAAATGTTGAGGTGATCAGAGTCCGGAGCATATTGACCGTCCATTGTCCTACGTCGATTTCCAGTGCTCACCCGAACTGAGTCTTCTCGGAAGATCATCAAAGAGTTCTCCTCGCTGCAGAAGTCAGATTCGTTTTGTGGTCGTCCTGGAAATCGAGAATGACGGCCCATACGATCATCCCCTTTCACTTGCTCAATTGAGTCACAATTCTCCCAAGGACTCGCGAATCATACGTCGTCCCACGTGGACCTTTGCCCTTTCGAGGCCACGTACGAATCGTCGCAAGATACGGAGCGGCTTTTTGACCCAACATGTCGATCGCATTCACCGCAATCAGTCGAACTCGAGGGTCATGTTCCTTCGGTCCGCCGAGTGCAATCAATGCCTCGAGCGAAGCCGTGACGTCTTCCTTCGAGCCATACGTCCCGAGAGCTTCACCAGCGGCAATACGTACACTCGGCGCAGGATCTTTGAGAGATTTGCGAAGTAGTTCACGATTGCCTTGCACAGCCTTTCTCCCTCGCATGAGAAATCCGAGAGCCGCCCAGTAACGCACCGCGCTATCTGTGTCTTGAAGACCTCGCTGCAACTTGGGGATGTCCGTTGCTTTTAGACCAGACGCGATTTCGGCCATTTCGAAAATACGTTTCAGTGGATATTTCTTTTTATCATGCCCCATCTGATAGGGCGTCGATCCTTTCGAGCGAGTGTGAATTTCATTTTCGGGAAGGAAGCCCACATCACGAATCTGAAATACAAGATCTTGCTGAGCTTTGCGGAGTCGCTTCAAGATCGCCTGGTGTTTGGGCGACTTGGCCAGGTTCTTCACTTCGTCACGGTCGTTCTTCAAGTCATAGAGTTCTTCGGGTGGGCTCGGTTGGAAGAACGCACTTTGGGCCGCATTCAACTTGCCCGCGACGAAGAGTTTCTTCCACA
The DNA here is from genome assembly GCA_964474955.1 of uncultured Alcaligenaceae bacterium. Lineage (GTDB taxonomy): Bacteria > Planctomycetota > Planctomycetia > Gemmatales > Gemmataceae > CAYRFQ01. The sequence goes on from CAYYUU010000668.1 coordinate 2,431, forward strand.
CTTGCGTTGTGGGTGTGCGATACATCGTCCTCAGAAACTGACCATCAGGTCGATGCGGCATATAGTTTCGGATATATACATATCGCTCATCACGGACACTTCGCACCATGTCGTAACGCTCATCCATGCGCCCTCGAAATCCATGGAGATACTGTCGCGGCTTGGCCTCGTGCTTGCCCATAAAGGCATGCCCTTGATAATATTTCGGCGGCGCGGTTCCGGCCAAACTCAAAACGGTCGGCGCCAGGTCCACAAAGCTCACCAATCGGTTGGTTTGACCACCCGGCGCGTAACCTTCTGGTGAGAGATCGCGAAAACGCCTCGGGATATGCACAAGCATAGGCACATGGAGGCCAGAGTTATAAGCGAATCGTTTGTTCCGTGGCATTCCCGAACCATGATCGCCATAGAAAAAGATGATCGTGTCATCTGCCAGACCTGCCTCTTGAAGTTCACGAAGGATTTGACCAACTTGTTCATCCAGCTTGGTAATTTGATCATAATATCTTGCCCAATCACGCCTCACCTGAGACGTATCCGGATGATAAGCCGGCACCCTCGCTTTCTTCGGATCGTGAACGAGTTTCCCACCTCCGCGTTGAATACGGCTCTCGTGCGAGACCGTCAGGTTGATCACCGCAAAAAATGGTTGTCCGGGTTTCCGATTTTTGTAGTGGGCCTTACGTGACGACGCATTCCACAATTGAGCTGGCTTTTTGAGATTGTAATCCTCCTTGCTTTTGTTGGTGCAGTAATAACCGAGCCGACGAAGTAACACCACAAACATGTGCATATCAGGCGGTAAATTCGTCTGGCACCGCATATGTTCCGAACCCGTCGAGGGTGGATACATCCCTGAAATGATTGTCGTTCTCGCAGGAGCACACACAGGAGCATTCGACCAGGCGTTGCGATATAGCAATGCACGTTTTGCAAATTTATCCAGGTTCGGTGTTGTGGAATAAGTATCGCCATAACAACCTAGGTGTGGACCGATGTCCTCACACGTAATCCACAATATATTTGGTTGTTTCTTTTTCTTCTGGCGTTCCTGACCTGACGCGCCCGACAAGAATACGAACAGGCTCGACGTCGCCACGAGAAAATAGCGTAAGACTTTGCCGTCCATGTGTAGAGACCTCTTGACAGATAGCTTTAGTGGATACTGGACGTTCTGAGGCGATTGTAGTTTGCCAACCGGCGTCAGGCAACTGAGTTGCAGAGAATGAAATTTGGTGTTTGCGGGAGACATCAGGAATCAGTTCTCCGGTCTTTACGAAGGGACCTCATATAAATATCCCAGTTCAACAAAACGGCGGACCACTTTCAAGAACTCCGGAATGATGCGTTCCTTCGCGACACCTGCCCTTGCGGCAAACTCTTCGACAATTTCGCCTAACGTTCGATCACCGCGACATCGAGAGATGAAGTCCGCCACAGAAGGATCGGTCTGAATCATAAACTCAAGTCCTCTTGTGGTCCGGAGACACGACTCAATGGGAGTCCAGCCTTGTTCCGAGATTTCATGGCGTTGCTGCCAAATCAAAGCTTCGACATGGCGTAGACGGACGGCCAGTAAATCGTTGTCGTGTCGGTGGGCATCCAGGAAATCCCGAGCCGCAAAGCCCTGTTCGATGGTCAGTCCGCTGTCGCCTGAGATACCCCGAAAGCGATCAACGCGAATCCAGTTGGAACCAGACATAGAACGCCGCAGCGTAATGATGCCGGAGCAAATGGCCTCAATCTGTGCTCGGTCGTAATATTCCATCCATTCGGAAAAGAGACGCATAGACTCGACCGGATTGAGTCCAAGTTCAGTGATACGTTGTTGGGCGTATTCAGATGCATTCTCAACGTCGGCACGTAGGATCCAGACATCGCAACCGAGCCCTTCGAACCATTCGCTCAGTCGCTGTTGCCAACGCTGCTCGACGAGTTGTACCCAGCTACCTGCTATTTGAAAATAGCCACCGTCTTCGAGCAACGACGTCGACGATTGAATTAATTCTCTGCAAAGCTCGTCTGTCGGTCGATCGTTATATGTATGCAACACGCCCGCACCTGGAGCAATAACAAATGGGGGATTACATATAATCCTGTCGAACCGGCGATCTCGAATGGGCTCCGACCAATCCCCCTGGAGGAATTCGATGTTCGGGATATCGTTGAGCTGGGCATTGAGGCGAGCCACTTCAACAGCACGAGGGTTTAACTCTGTTGCAAACACGAAATCGCTATGACTCGCGGAGCGTAGGGCCAACACACCACACCCGGTTCCCAGATCAAGTGTATGGCGAGCAGGAGAGCGGATAGCCAAACTCGCCAAGGCACGAGAAGTGGCTGCCAAACCCATGACGGGATGGGACACATCTGCATCGGGCCAATCAGCGGCGAGCACCAGATCCTCAAAAGGCATCAACTCAACCTTTGGGAGGACGGCTTTGCTCGTGACTTGGACCAGGCCAATCTGGGACCATTCTTCGAGTATCTCGGGAGAAATAATG
>CAYYUU010000669.1:0-4931 GCA_964474955.1 uncultured Alcaligenaceae bacterium
TTTGAATCCCGGTCTTGTCGTCGCCGGCGCGTCGGTGTCTGGCGGGTCCGCACTTGGAATTCGATCGCTCCGCGTTTCCTCGTCGGTTTTGTCTCCGACAGGTCGTCGCGAAAACCACAGCGTTCGTTGGTCAGTTTTGTCTCCGACAGGTCGTCGCGAAAACCACCCTTCCATTCGCTCGGTCACACGCCGCGCCCTCCCGGAGAGCACGAGATATCCAAAAAATCCAAACGTGACAGCCGTCGCCCCCCAAAAGATCAAATCTCCCTGGACGGCGCGACGAATTCCGGTCTCGACTTCTTCCGACGTGAAGCCTTGGTTCAACGCTTCCTCCCGCGAGGATGTGTCGTATGGAATGGTCGTCAACGCGAACAGGGCCAGGAAAATCAGAACGGCAACGATGATGGCTGTACGCATGGGAATTCAAATCCTTGAAATCGATTGGAAGGGAAAGTCGGGAACGGATGTCGAGGCCGGATCGAAAGTCTTTTCGAAAAGGTCCTGTCCAATCTTTTCGCAAAACGCTTCTCACGATATCGGAAATCGTGGGACTCGGCGAGGGCGGTCCGGCCCCGCAGGCCTGCGGGGCCAGATCAAGACTCCCCCGCTACGCGGGGCCCCAATCGATGGAGTGCTCGACGTGCGTGGATCGTCTCAGGCGAATCGTCGGTTCCACGGGCGAATCGTCGCAACATGGCCTTTGCATCATCGTTGCCGATCCGTTCGAGAATCGCAATCACGCGCAACCGACGCAGGGTCCCTGGTTTTTGGAGAGGATGGCGTTGTTTCTTGGCCTGAGCAAGAATGGAATCGAGTCGTTTTCGTCCTTCTGCGGATTGGGCCTCGCTGGCGGCCTTTTGGATCTTCGATGCGAACGTGGAAGCAACGGCCCGCAACTCGGCATCGGCTTTCGCGCGAACGTGGAAGTCGTCATCGTTGAGGTCTTTCAACCACCGTTCGACTTGCAGCTTGGTGGTCGGTTCGAGCTTCTTTCGGAGGAATGGCAGACTCCGCTTAGGGTCGCGGGCCAACGTCTGCACGGCTCGCAATGCCGGTTTGGCCTCCTTGCCGAGAAGAACGGCCCACAGCTTCGTCATCGTTTCGTCGGACACCTTGGGGCGCGCGACCTTCGCGACTTTTCGTTGTGGCACTTTCCAGATCCCGACAGATCCCCAGAACGATGCGGTGAAGTGCTTGCCGTCGGGCGAGACGTCGAACGTGTAAGGTTGGGGGAAAACCGGACCGTCGAAACCTTGGATTTCCTTCCCAGCCTCGACGTCCCAAAAACGGAGATAACGTTCGTCGAAAGGCGGAACAGTCGGAATGCTGGTCGGCTCTGGGTGGCTTCTGGATAGGAGTGTCTTGCCGTCGGCGGTGAACTCCAAGCCCTGTACTTGAACCTTGTGGCCTTTCAGCGTGTGGACAACCGTTCCGGTCATCGTCTCGAAGACGACGATGCTCGTAAAACTGGGGACGGCAAAAAAACGTCCGTCCGGAGAAAACACAGGAGGAGCCACCAGAGACACATCGTACAGTTTCGTCCACGTCCGGAAATCATAGACCCCGCGTTGGGTGAACAAGAGCTGACCGTCTGGCGAGAAACATTTCGGGACGTCGATGGGAAGCGCGTACGGCTTTGTCCGTTGCGTCCACACAAGTTTTGCGTTCTTCGCATCCCAAAGGTGAAGGGTCCTTTGATCTGGAGCGAACACGATGAACCGATCGTCCGGAGACACGCAAAGTCCGTCGAAGAAGGACTCGTTTTTTCGGTAGAACTGAGTCAGTACGGGTTGGCCGGTCTTGGCCGAGTAGATTCGGGCGCCATGGGACCTCATTTGCTTGATGGTCAAGAATTTCCCAGATGGGGAGAACCGAACGCCCCAACCGCCGATGCCTGTCTGGGACCACGCTTCCTTTCCTGTGATGAATTCCCAAAAGTAGAGTGTCTTCTGTTTTGGCCCGCCGTAGTTGAACTCGCACCCCACCAGTCGTTTGCCGTTCGGCGAGAAAGCCAGGGAACTCACGCCCGGTTTGGCGCATGTCCAGGATCGGGCCAGCTTGCCCGTTTTGGCGTCCCACACAAAGACGTTTGCGTCGTATGTGGCCACAACGAACTTGCCATCGGGCGAATAGTTCACGCCCGTGAAGGCCCTGCCGAGTGGGATCGATTCGTGTTCGAGGAGAAAACCGTTCTTGCCCGGTTCGACCTTCGGCGCTTGTTGAGCGCGGACCGGACTCCCCAAGACAATCAGCACAAAGAATGCGAGTAGTTGAGTGGAACGCATGCACAAAGCTCCAAGAGGTGGATGGGACTGATGAGCCGGAAAGGGGAAATAAATGATTGTCCGGATTTTGTTTCGGACTGCGAACTTGACGGCGCGATTCACTACAGCAAAAAACAAAAACAAAGACAAAATACCAAAGCGTCAGCTTCGCTGCCGCACTCCAAAACAAAAACAAACACAACGCACACGCCGTGTGCCTATCACGCAAATACAACAAATGGCCAACAAGAGTTTTCAGGTTCACGGCTCATTGTAGCAGAGGTCGCAAGCCTCTTCTGCGTATTCCCAGATTTGCCATTCCAGATCCCAGCCGGTTAAACTTGCGAACTTTTGGAGAACAAGGTTGTCCAAAACTTGGTGAAAGTAGTATATCTAGGAATTGTCGACGGTTTACAACCCGACAATGCACCAATCACGACGGATCTTGCGAGCCGTTTGTGTAGCTTTTTCCAAAACATGTTCTGCACTTCGAGCAAACATGTTTTTCGGTCCGGGAGAGTTTGCCAAATGCAGGCGTGTTGATTTGCACCCGGCTGTATTTCGTGTCTCCAATAACCTGGATGTTGTTCTCACTTCGTTGAGCCAGTCCGGGTCAGGATGACCAGAGACGTTGGATCAATTTTGTGTTGCACCGAACCTGTTTCTCGCTGTTCACCAAACCGTGCGCCCGAACCGGAGGCCAGGTCCGCGGTGTGTCTTTTTCTCACTTTGAGGTCGCTAGGATGCAAAGCACCTTCCAAACATTCTTGTTCTCACTGGCGTGGTTGTTGTTCATCAGTTGGGGAACCGCAAAAGCGGACCTGATCGATTTCGAGAGTGGTTACTCCGATGGCGAGAGCCTCAATTCGGTGGTCACGTCCACAAACCGAGTGACGTTCGTTCCGAGTGGAACGACGAGCGTCTATCACATCGCGAAGACCGGACCAGGGCTATCGGGCTTCGTTCCCGACGATGTCCCAGGTGGACCCGGAGCCGACCGAATCGGAGATTTCTTCCTGACAGACGAGACGGTCCCCGATAGCAACCTCGCCCAACAGGGCGATTACGGTTTCTACTTCGCCGTTCCGGTCGTGAGTTTGTCGTTGGACACGCTGGACTATCGCACCGATGGGGGTGGAAAAAAGGGAGACATGGTCAAGCTCGAAGTCTTTAGTGACCCGAGTTTCCTGACGCTCGTTGGTTATTCCGAGTTCGAAGTGCAGCCGGGGCTCACTGACGGTGCCGTGCAAGTGCTCTCTATTTCGGGCGTTGGCCCATTCAGTTCCGCAAAGATTTCTTCGTCAGGTAACGACGTGGGAACGGGAATCGATAACATTTCCTTCGAGACGATCCGACTCAGCCCGCCTACGCCCACGCCCGAACCGACGAGCTTCCTTCTTTGGGGAGTTGTAGGAGGTGCCGGAGGCTTGTGGGGAGCCCGGAAACGCTGGAAAAAACGATAACGGAAAGACAAAAGCGGCCCGGCGTGCGGGAGCGAGTTTGGGAATGATTGACCGCTGTTGGTTGGGGCCACTCCGTGGCCCCAACCAACAGGATTCGAACATACCGCCCTCGATATGTTTCTGGGAAAGACTACGCCCCCGGTTGCCCAAGTCGAAGCGAGTCCGGCGGGACTGGAAGCGTCGCGGAGCCGTAGGTCGTCGGTTGGCGTTGTTGATCAGCTCGCTCCAGACTCGTCAACAGTTCGCGAGCTTCGTTCAGCTGCCCGTCGTAGCGGAGTGCCATGCGGGCGTGCTGCTTGGCTTCTTCGATGCGGTGGATGTGTTGGAGCATCCGGGCTACGTTGAAGTGCGCAACCGCTTTTCCATCGACCCGCGAGAACACGACCACGGCTTCCGAAACTCGCCCGGCACGGGCCAGACAGTGGCCTAACGTCCGCGTAATGTCTCGTTCCGTCGGATTGAGTTTTTCGGCCTTGCGGAAGCACATGATGGCCAGGTCGAAATTTTTCGCACGACCATTGACCATCCCGTACTCGAACCAGACTTTGGCGTTGTTGGGATGCTTCTCGAGGGCGATTTTGTACACCTCAAAAGCCTTGGGATATTCTTTGAACTTGGCGTAAATTCGCGCCACGCCGAGGTACCCCTCGACATTACTCGGAGATTGCTCCAGGGCACGCTGGTAGGCTTTCAGCGCGTCAGTCAGTAACGATTCTCGTGCCGACCTATGGAGTCTGGGAGCCATCGATTGGTCTTCGCGCAGCTTGCCGAGGGCAACGAGGACCTTGGGCGGGACAGGCTTTTTGCCTTGTTTTGATTTGCCAAAGAGGGACAAGGCCCCGGGGCGATGGGACTCTGGAGATGGTGTGGCCCCCCGAGTCACAGTCTTTTGCATTGAGGTGCACCCAATGCTCCCGAGGCACAGACCGAGGACGAGGAGGAACCAATTTCGTTTGCCCATTGTCTCACCTTCCCTGGTGAAATTAGGGAACAGGGAACAGGGAACAGGGAACAGAAGAAAGACAAGAGACGAAAGCCATGAGAGAACTTTCGGGCTTCCCTCGCGTCTTCGCGTGAGGTTCTGTCTTTCTTTTGTCCCCTGTTCCCTGTTCCCTGTTCCCTTCCTGTTGTTACGCAAATTCCGCAATGAACGATGCTGCGGCTTCTTCCATTAAATCACGCGTTAATTGGACGGGTTGTCTTC
>CAYYUU010000670.1:0-4928 GCA_964474955.1 uncultured Alcaligenaceae bacterium
GCTGGTATGTTTTGGGCTACGACCTTTGTTACGATGGTTGGGACCCGCAGTTTCGAAAAAAGGTCGCGCAGGCCATCGAAAATTATCAGGAGACGAAACGGCGCATCGATTTGGAATATCTCGTGCGTGGGCGTCGGCATTTCCCTGCGAGTAATCACTGGGGAATGCAAGTCGGCGGTGGGGCCCTCGGCCTGTTGGCCATCACTGGCGATCCCGAAGTCCAAAACCAAACGAAACTCGACCAGCTATTCCAGACGAGCCAAAAGTCGATGATCCGCAACATCACTGATGGCTTTGGCGATGGGGGTTACTTCGCCGAGGGCGACGGAACCGGCAGCATGGCAAGTCACATTGTCTACCTCACGGCGTTGCAAGCGTGGAAGACGTCGCAGGGCTTGGACTTCATTTCACCACGACCAAACGCCCGTTGGACTGCGTTGAAATATTTCCTTCTGACAGTTCCGCAGAAGAACAAACTCGATCAGCTCGGCAAGTGTTTTCCCGCTCGTGGCGGCTATCCGCACAACGTTTGGGATCGCGACGGCATCAGCGGGGCAGGGTACTTCTCGATCGGTTACGCCTCTGTTTTGCCCGAGCAACGAGCCGGCATCTTGTGGTTCTACAACCAACACCTCAAGGCGCACGACGCAAAGAATAACACACCCTATGACACGCCGAGCCCGTATCCGCACCACACGATCTTGGCGTTCGTCAACACCCCCTTTGACGTGAAGCCAGTCAATCCCACAACGGTCATCCCTCGAAATGTTCGAGATACTCGCCACGGATTTTATGCCTTCCGAAATCGGTGGAAGGACGAAAACGATATCGTCATCTCGCAACTCGCGAAGCGCTCACCGGCTCGTTTCCGACACGGACCCGACAAAGCCATGAGTATCTGGCACCACGGCAAGAAAGAAAAGTGGGGATCGATTCCTGCCAAGGTTTCGCACTGGCAACCGTTCGCGGATGGTTCCGCTATAATCGGAGGAGAGGGGCGTTGGATCGGCATCGACTTTTCCGGGGCGAGCGGTGCGCCGGGGATGATCGTGATCGCGGGTTCGGGAGCGCCGAAGGGAACGACCGTTAAGCCTGGCGATATAACTTATCAATTCAAATTCTTGACCGACGGCAAAGAGCCGACGCCTCGCGTCGATGGACAACGCGTTGTCATCGGCGAACAGGTCGTGAGCATGCAAGACGGTAAACTGGTCTTTGCCAAGAACGCCGGAAAGTGGAAACGACCGAAACAGGAAAAGTAAGCTATCGGAATGAGTGTGCCCACTTCGAACTCCGAAGAAATTCTTGCGCTGCTCGATTGGGAACGAATCATCGAGGTGGCTCAGAGTGCGTCGTTGTATTCGTGGAAGCGGAGGGTTTTGGATTTTCTCTTTCGAGATGGAATCAAACTCGCAGAACACGAAGTAATCAAGGAAGAGAGCGACGGCGCGGCGGTGGCGTGGTTGGTTCCAGGGCGAGGAATTGTCCTCGTCAGTGTTCCTCAACACGGACCTGCCACGTTTACCAACGAAGAGGAAATTCGGATTTGGTTCAATACCTTGGTGAGGTATTGGAAGTTCTGCACCACGTTGGTCGATGCTATCCGTGTAGTGGATGATTTCTCCAATCCCTTCGTTGGGCAGCACGAATTGTTTTCCGGCTTGGTTTCTCGCTTGCACGAAGGAATTCTCCGAACCGGACTTGCGAGCCACCCCGTGTGCCGAAGGTATCTCGCTGGCCAAGTGTCTTTCGAGGAATGGCTTGAGTGGGCTGAGGAGCAAGCTTGCGACTTCTTTTCGGAGTCCGCTCTTCTCCCGGAATGGGCCACGTCGTCAAATCCCGAGACGATGCTTGATTTGCTTAAGCGACCATTCGCGACTGAACGAAAATATCGACTCTTCGCGATTGCGTGTTGTGAGAGACTTCGAGAAATTCACGACGACATCCAAGTAAGGAAAGCACTCGCTTTTGCAAAGTTGTATGTCGAAGGCCATGTCACGATCATGGAGCTTTGGCGGGCCGTTCGGCAACGCCTCTCCAGGGATTTGCCAACAGGGAATGTGGCCGTAACGCGGCGGGGTATTATCAGAAGTGCATGTCTGCCTCCTGCTTTGCAGCGCGAAGCGGAGCCTAAACCAGAATTAGCTCAGCTTTTTACGTTTGCTGGGAGCGATGCCAAGAATGTTGTGGCCCAAGCACGACTCCACGCGGCGCTCCAGTCCGATCGTTTCGAAATTCGGGAACGAGTGGCCCAAGCCGAACTCATCCGCGACATCTTCCCCAACCCCGAACTCCCATCCCTCCAATTCGATCCTAGTTGGCTCAACGACGACGTCCAGCGACTCGCCGAGCACATGTACGAAACCGAAAACTTCTCCGAAATTCCAATCCTCGCGGATGCTCTCGAAGAAGCAGGTTGCAGCGAACCTCACATTCTCGATCACTGCCGCAACGGTCTTCCGCACGTTCGAGGTTGTTGGGTCGTCGATGGATTGCTCGGCAAGAAGTAAGGCGCGGTTCAGAATTTGGAACGTAGGGTGAGGCAAGGAGCGCAGCGACGATTCTTCTTTCGCTGCTTCGCGACTTCGCGTGAGGCTCTTGTCTCTTGTCTTTCTGTTCCCTAATCCCTGTTCCCTCAAATCAGTGCGGCTTGCCCACAACGTAATACAGCAGACACGCGATTCCCAACACGACCGACCCAACATTCAATTCTTTCCACCTTCCCGTCACAACCTTGAAGAGCGGATACAGCGCGAGTCCGGCGGTCAAACCGTTGGCAATGTTGTACGTGAACACCATCATCGTGATCGTCACGAGGGCAGGCACCTTCTCGGTGAAGTCGTCAAAGTCGATGTTCCGGACTTCGCCAATCATCAGAACGCCGATGGCCATCAACGCCGGTCCGTACGCGAAAGACATTCCCTGGATCGGCGCGAGACACGGCAAGAAGAATAACGAGACGCCGAACATCAACCCTATGACCACGGCGGCGAGTCCGGTTCTTGCTCCTTCGCGGATCCCGGTGCTCGATTCGATGTAGGCCCCGCTCGTCGTTGTCCCAATGAAACCGGCGAACACGCAAGCAATCGAATCGACGATCATCGGCCTCTCGACGTTGGGGAAGTTACCTTTTTCGTCGAGCATGCCCGCGATCGAGCCCAACGCCACAAGCGTTCCCATCGTGTCGAGAAAGCTGATCAAAAAGAGCGTCAACAGCATCGGGAAGAATTCGAGTTTGAGCACTCCGGTGATGTCGAGGTGTCCCGCCACTTTCATCACGTCGTATTCTTCCGACCACGGCAACGCGAACACGCTTGTCGGCGGAGCAACACCGACGCGGCAGACGAATCCGAGAATCGCCACGACGACAATTCCAATCATGATCGCACCTGGGACACGCCAGTACATCAACGTCATCATGAGAAAGAACCCCACGATAGCAAGGATGACTTTCAAGTCCGAGAGGGAACCAAGTCGCACGGGAGGACCGACGACTTTGCCATCGTTGACACTTCCGGGAACAACGAGCCCGGTCGCGTTGGCCCCCACCAGAAACAAGAACAACCCGATGCCAACTGCGAAGCTATATCTCATGCTGGGCGAAAGAGCATTCGCGAGCCACTTCCGCAACCCGAGTAACGTCAAGACGAGAAACGCAACGCCGCTTACGAAAACCGTTCCCAGTCCTTGTTGCCAGGTGATGGCTGCCGTCGTGATCACGAAGAATGCGATGAAGGCGTTCTCGCCCATGTACGGCGCGACGCCAATCGGTCGATTGGCATAGAGGCCCATGAGCAAACAACCCACGAGGCATGTCAGACCCGTCGCGACCGTCAGAGGCCCGACGAGTTCCGGACCGAACGCGTCTTTTAACAACGTCGGGTTGACGATGAGAATGTAGGCCATCGTGATGAATGTCGTGAGCCCACCAATGATTTCTTTCCAGATCGTGGAGCCGTTTTCCTCAATCTGGAAATATCGCGACAGAAATCCCATCGTTCGATTTGCCTCATGCTAAATATGTACATCAATTCTCGGAGAAAGTAGTAGGCACACTCCGTGTGCCTACTACTTTTCTCTCCACCAGCCAGACAATTCTATAGTGCGAAAAATCATCCTTTCTGTAGGATATGGAACGATCGAGCGTATGAAATACTTGTCAACGTTGTCCAAAGAAAGTCATCGTGATGGACCAACAACAGTCAACCGGGCCAAAGGAAAGACTCACACTCTGGGACACCATCAGTCTCATCGTGGGGATCATAGTTGGCGTGGGGATTTTTCGAACGCCCGGTGAAGTCTTCGGGACGACCGACGGTCCGCTCCAGGCATTCGCCGTTTGGGGACTAGCCGGAATCGCCGTCTTGCTCGGCGCTTTGTGTTTTGCCGAACTCGCCAGTACGTACCCTCGCTCGGGTGGCGAGTATGTCTACCTCACAAACGCCTATGGCCGTTGGGCGGGATTTCTCTTCGCCTGGGCGCAGCTCCTCGTGATCCGGCCGGCTGGGACGATTGGGATCATCGCGTTTGCGTTCTGCGACTTCGGGGGCAAAGTAACCGAAGGCGCTTGGCCCGGATGGTTATCGGCCATTGTCGCCTCCTCGATCATCGGCCTCCTGACCGTCGTGAACATTCTCGGCGTAACGCTCGGGAAGACGACGCAAAACGTCTTGACGGCCTTCAAGGTCGCCGGAATCGTTGGGATTTTAATTGCCGGTTTTTGTTTCTCGCAAGCCTCCGACGAGCCCCCGACTCTTGCCGGACGAATCACCGCCGTCGAATCCAACTCCATCGTCGTCACCGATGAACTCGGCAACGAAACGACTGTGACGCTCGCTCCCACGACCAAAAGACTCCTCTCAGGAAAAGCGACACCCAACTTGGAAACAGGGAGGCGTGCGTCTGAGATCCTAGAGCGCGAGGAACCG
>CAYYUU010000671.1:0-4924 GCA_964474955.1 uncultured Alcaligenaceae bacterium
CTCGAATCTCCTCTATGGTGTACCCACTGAACACCATGACTGTCAAACCTAGCTGTTGGACTTTTCGGGCCAAAGGCGCGGCGGACTCGGCATGGGCCATCGGTTCGCCACCAATGAGCGTGATTCCCTCGATATTCTGCTCTTCGGCAACTCGGGCAATTCGTGCTGCGATGACGTCGACGGACATCCACGTCCCGCCTTCGAACTGCAGCATTTCGGGATTACAGCACCCCGGACAACGAAACGGACACCCTTGAAACCAAAGGGCAAATCGCTTCCCCGGTCCTTCGGCTTCCGTGCAGGAAACAATCTGGGCTACTTGCATACCGACGTCAGGCATAGTGTTTTCTCGCTGGATGTTTGCAAACCAAATGGCAGGCGAGTATAGAGAATGGAAGCCGAACGTCTCCTCGTGACCAGAAATAAAGGAATCCCCCGATGCGTCGACCTGCCAATATTGTACTCGCTTTGGCCTTGATTTTCGCCCTTCCTTCCCTTTGTTTTGCGGGCGGGGCGAAGAAACCGAACATTATCCTGATCATGACGGACGATCAGGGACATGGCGACCTCGGTTTTCACGGTAATCCGGTGATTCGCACTCCTCATTTGGACAAATTCGCGAAGGAAAGTGTTCGCTTCAAAAATTTCTTTGTGTGTCCCGTGTGCTCGCCAACGCGGTCGAGTTTGTTGACGGGCCGATACAATTATCGCACCGGAATCGTCGACACGTACCTCGGTCGGTCGATGATGCACCCCGAAGAAATGACACTGGCCGAAATTCTCGGCGCGGCTGGGTATCGCACGGGCATCATCGGAAAGTGGCATCTGGGGGATAACTATCCGCTCCGCGCGATGGACCAGGGATTCCAGGAAACACTCGTCCACAAGGGCGGCGGAATCGGTCAACCCGCCGACCCGCCAAAGAACAGCTATTTCGATCCGGTCCTTTTCAAGAACGGCAAATCCAAACGCTACAAGGGCTACTGCAGCGACATCTTCACCGATGCCGCTTTGGAGTTCGTAACCAAGCACAGAAAGCAACCCTTCTTCCTGTATCTCGCGTTCAACTGCCCCCACAATCCGCTGCAAGTGCCGAAGAAATATTACCAGATGTACAAGAACAAGGACCTTTCTCACTCGGCATTTCCCAAGGTCGGCCAACCACTCCGCAGAAAAGCCCAACAAGACAACCTCGCCAAGATTTATGGAATGGTCACGAACATTGACGACAACTTTGGCCGCCTGATGGCGAAACTTCGCGATCTCAGGATCGACGACAACACCATCGTGATTTTCTTGACCGACAATGGCCCTCAAAGCAACCGATACAACAGCGGCATGCTCGGTTGGAAGGGAAGCGTTCACGAAGGCGGCACGCGAGTTCCCTGTTTTGTTCGCTGGCCGGATCAATTCAAAGGCAACCGCGACGTCCCGTGCATCGCCGCCCACATTGACATTGTGCCGACACTCATGGCGGCATGCAACGTCCGTAAGCCGAAGAAACTCAAACTCGACGGAATCAACATGCTGCCCTATCTGGAAGGCAAAAAGAAGAAATGTCCCGACCGAGCATTATTCTTCCAGTGGCACCGCGGAGACGCACCCGAGAAATTCCGCGCGTTCGCCGTGCGAACCCACGACTGGCGACTCGTGCAGCCGAATGGCGTCCGTGGCGGCGAGTACAAGAAGGACTTCCAACTCTACAAAATCAGCGAAGACCCCTATCAGAAAAAGAACGTCTCGCAGAAATATCCGAAGGTCCTCGCCAAGCTCAAGACAGCCTATGTGAACTGGTTCGAAGACGTGGGCAAGGCTCGCGGCTACGCTCCACCACGAATCGCCATCGGATCGAAGTTCGAAAACCCCGTCGTCCTCACTCGCCAAGACTGGCGAGGCCCGAACGCCACTTGGGGCAAGAAGGGGTTTGGGTACTGGGAAGTGAAAGTCTATCGCGCCGGAAAATACGACATCGTGTTGAAGTTCGATCCGGTGCCGAAAGCGACAAGTGGTTCGATCGAAGTGAAAGGACCAGGATTTGGATTGGGTCACGGACAATCTATTCCCGCCGGAGCCACCGAAATGACAGCCAAGGGACTGACATTGCAGCCCGGAAATGTGCGACTCAAGGCGCATTTAGGCACTGGAGATAATAAGGTCGGGGTGAAGTATGTTGTTGTGGAGCGGAGGGAGTGACACATTGTTGTCATCGCGTCCGCGTTCATTGCTAACAAGTTGATACTTTTTTCTGCGGAGGAGGAAACATGACAGCTTTACTATCCCGGATCACAATGGATCCCGCGATTTGTCATGGGAAGCCTTGAGTACGGGGTCTACGTTATCCTGTCGAGACGTTGTTGGAGTTACTCAGTTCTGGCATGACGATCGAAGAAATACTCCATGATTACGACGATCTGGAACGAGAAGATCTCCTTGCGGTGCTGGCCTTCGCGGCCAAACTGAGCCGAACAAAACAAATCCAAGCGGCAACCCCATGAAGTTCTTGGTCGACGCTCAACTCCCACATGGCATGGCTGCTTGGTTCAACAACGCCGGTTGCGATGCAGTGCACACACACGCGATATGCCCGACGTAAATCGGACAACCGATTCTCAAATCATCGATACCGCCGACCAGGAGCAGCGTGTGGTCGTCACCTCAGACGCAGACTTAGTCAACGAACATCTGCTGCATGGTCGACCTGCGAAGTTGCTCCTGATCTCGACCGGGAACATCAGCAACGCAGAACTGGAGGCTCTCATGGTCCCGTTAATCCCAGACCTGATGCGAGAATTTCAGCCGAACTCGTTTCTGGAATTGGGGCGAGGAGGGATTCCTGTTCGCGGTTAGTTCCGGAGCCAGATTGGGTTCCTTTTCCTCCAACCCGAGAGATCATGTCGCAGTCGCAGAAAAATATCGCCGTGCGTGTTAAAATTGTCCGGTTCGTCGCCCCCGATCAACCCGGTTGGGTCGAGTGCGAACTGGTTGATGTCCACGGACGCAGGTGGAAATTCAGAGAGAAGGTTCCTGTTGTCACAACGGCGGCCTTGACCGAAAACGCTCCGTACCCGCAACCTGGCGTATTTGCTTGTGAACTGATTCGCCAGGAAGGTAATGTGATCGTCGTCGATACTGAGCGTCCTGATGGGATCGAGTCCGTCGAGGGACAGACCCTGTTTGAGGTGATGGAGTCATCTCTTGTTTGTTGGTGATGGAGCGGTCGAATAAAGCAGAGTCGTAATTGTGTGATTTCGAAGAGTGTCGTCTTTCGCTCTTTTGAACACGTGAGGCAAGTTCACGATGCCAATCTCCAACGAAAAACAATACTTCCAGGAAAAGAGCGGAACGAAGTTGTGGGCTCTCGTCCGCGACAAGACCGGTTTCCGTCGAACAGTGACGAAGAAACGCCGTTCCAGTTTCGACTACAACCACCGCTTGTTGTATTTGCTCGCCGCCGCTGCATTTCGTCGCGTGGAACACCTCGCCAAAGCTGAATCGTATAGCGAGTTACTTCGCGTCATGGAGGCTTACGCGGATGGAACGGCCACACGAAAAGAATTCGACGAGGCTTACGAAAACCGATATGCCAGCATGGAAAATATGAGAGGCATTCAAGATGTAGCGTTCGACGCCGTCCACTTGGTCCCCGACGACTACAAGATCCTTGAAGGATTGGACTTTGCCACAGACGCAATCGGCTACGTCGCGGCCAAAGAAGCGGGCGACTTTCAGTCCGGCGATTCATTCAACTCTGTTTGGAAAAAGCAATCGTTCCTCGACGCCAAACACCAAGAGGAACTCATTGTCTGTCAGATCATTCGCGACATCTTCGGCAATCCCTTCCAGCCACAGCCTGAACTCGAAACGACGTGGCTTTCTTGTAACGATGGCAAGATCCCCAAGCTGGCTCAATCGATCTACGACGAACGACGCTTCGACGAAATGCCGATTCTCGCCGATGCCCTCGAAGAAGCCGGTTGCTCGAACGCAGAGGTCCTGGCTCACTGCCGCGAGACCGAGATGCATGTCCGCGGATGTTGGGTCCTCGATTGGTTGCTTGGGAAATATTGATCGCCCAAGCCACGCCTTACCCTTCCCACTTCTCAAGTTCCCTCTCCGAAATACCCGCAATTCCTTGTATCCACTCCCCTCTCGTCTTACGATGCAAGTGCAAATCACGCTGAACCGGATTGACGTCTGCGGGAAGGGCGATCCATATGGAAGGCTTAGTATTTTTGGGATTCCTCATTTTCGTCGGGATCGTCGTTGTCGTTGTTGTTTTACCCATCGTCGCCTTCATCCGCACAAACAAGATCGGCCAACTGCAGGAGAGGCTCGATCGGTTGGAGGGCGCGTTCGGGCGATTGCGCCGAGACCTCCGCGAAGGAACATCCCCCCTGGGAGAGCATCCGGTCCGCGAACGACCGTCCGAGGAACCGCCACCGCCCGAACCCGAAGAGCCTGAGGAACCCACGCCTAAACCCGAGACAACGGACACTCAGCCCAAGCCCGAACAAGAACAACAAACGCCGACTCAACGTCAGCCGGTTCGCGAATGGTTTGAGGAAGCGGCCGATTGGGAGGCGTGGCTCGGTCAGAAAGGTCTCGGATGGGCCGCCGTGTTGTTGGTGTTGATCGGCGTTTCGTTCTTCCTGAAATACGCCTTCGACAACGACTGGATCGGACCACAGGGACAAGTCTGTCTCGGGTTCGCGTTGGGCGTGGGGCTCTGTGTCGCCGGGCATCAACGGCACCGTTCGGGAATGTGGCTCTTTGGCCAAATGCTCAGCAGCGCCGGCGTCGTTCTCCTCTATTTATGTACGTTCGCCACGTTCGGATTTTTTCATTTGTTGTCGCCCAGCGTGGGCAGCATCTTTCTGGTTGCCCTCGTGACCCAGACGTTATTGCTCTCGGTCGTCTATGAAGC
>CAYYUU010000672.1:0-4913 GCA_964474955.1 uncultured Alcaligenaceae bacterium
AAGCGGAGGGCTTCCCGCAACCGTGGGGAACGGGTTCGTTCGAACCAGAGCACCACGAAGAGGAAGAGGACCATAAGGAAGAGAGCGATAAGAAATCGAAAGAAAAAAAATCCAAAGGCGAGGGACATCACGGCATTCTGCTCGCCAAGGCCGTCGTAGGTGAATCAACGGCGGGCTCGAAATTGCTATTTGCGTCGTCGACGAACCCAAAGAAGATGCGGGCGTCGCTCCTACTCTCGGAAGAACATCCCGCGGAGCACAGAACGTTCGAGTTCGTCGCCACCAAGGATGCTTCCTGGCACGTGCATGTTGCCGGCGGTGGCAACAAGAATGGCGAAGACCTCACGCACACAGATGATATCACCGTTTCGCCCGGAGACACGATTGTTTGGCGCGTAGACTCGGGCAAACACGGGCTCGTGTTCTCCAGCCAGGAAGACGCCGAGAAGTTCCTCGAGTTCAAGAAACAACCGGGGCTCGCGTCCCTGGAACACGCGATGGTCGAGGAGTACATCCCGTTCATCTGCCTGCTCGGTTCGCTCTACGTCATCTCCGGCGGAATCGTAGTGAGCTTGCGAGTGAAGCCGAGCCCCATCGTGAACGGATCCATTCTGGGGTTGGGAGCCGTCATCGCCAACGTCATTGGGACGACGGGCGCGAGTATGCTGTTGATCCGTCCGTACTTGCGAGTGAACGAATCGCGGGCGTATCGTGGACACTTGCCGATCTTCTTCATTTTTATGGTGAGCAATTTGGGTGGTTTGTTGACGCCGGTCGGAGACCCGCCGCTCTTTCTTGGTTTCTTACGCGGCGTTCCGTTCTTTTGGACCTTACGTCTTTGGCCCGAGTGGGGACTGGCGAACGGGATTGTACTGGCCGTGTTTTTGGTTTGGGATACACTCGCCCTCGCTCGCGACCCTGGGCGCAAGCCGAAGAACGACCCGACCGAAAAAGAACTCCAGCAGGAACAACAGCAACAGCAAGGGCCAGCGTTCGGGCTCCGCGGCATCTTCAACTTCTTGTTGCTTGCAGGAGTTATTGGTGCCGTGCTCTGCAAGCCATTCTTCGCCGACCTTTACGACAAACAAATCGCCGTCCCTGAAGAATACAAAAGCCTCGCCAACCTTTCGAGCGAAGGCATCATGCTCTTGATGGCCGTTTTGTCGATGCTTCTCACGCCAAGGACACTTCGCAAAGAAAACGGGTACAGTTGGGAACCGATCGTCGAAGTCGCCGCGCTGTTCATCGGCATCTTCATCACGATGGTCCCGGCTCTGGCGTTGCTCCAAGAAAACAGCTCGGTCTTTCCGCTTAAAGAACCTTGGCATTACTTCTGGATCACGGGCGCCCTGTCCGGGTTCCTCGACAACGCCCCGACGTACTTGACGTTCGCGACCGTCGCCGGAGCGGGATACGAGAACGGCATTGCGGACTTGCCCAACCTCGCACCGAAGATTCTTGAAGGAATCAGTTGCGGTGCCGTGTTCATGGGTGCCATGACGTACATCGGCAACGGACCGAATTTTATGGTCAAGGCGATCTCGGACGAAGTCGGCTACCGAACACCTTCGTTCTTCGGATACCTGGCGTACTCGAACTTGATCCTGCTGCCAATCTTCGTGCTCGTGACGTATATTTTCTTTCCGTGGTTTTAGCGAGAGCATTTTGCAGAGCAGGCCTCTTCCCTGCTCGGAAACAAAAAAGAACAGGCAGGATGCCTGTTCTACGGGCCCATAAAATCTTTCGCGTTACGCCGACTGGGTATAGACTTGATTGGCCGCAGCGATGCTGGCTCCGCCTTCAATCTTTGCCCCTTGGGAAAGCAAACATCGCTCCAAAGCTGCCAAGAACAACAACACGCTATTGGGATTTGAGTTGTAACCCATAAGTCCAATTCGCCAGACTTTGCCCTTAAAAGCACCGAGCCCGCCACCGATTTCGATGTTGAACTCGTTGAGCAACCTCTTGCGGATTGTGCCGTCGTCGATTCCGTCGGGAATCTTCACAGCGTTGAGCGTCGGCAGTTGATGTCCTTCTGCGGCTGTGTACGAAATGTTCAGGGCAGACAGCCCGGCCTTCAACGCCTTGTGATTCAAGTCGTGGCGTCGGAAACGAGCCTCCAAACCGTCTTCCAAAATGAGCCGCAACGATTCTCGCAACGCATAGGTCATGCTGATCGGTGCGGTATGGTGGTACGCCCGATCACCGCCCCAATACTTCTGGATCATTGACATGTCGAGGTACCAACTCTGAACCTTCGTCTTGCGGTTGTTGATCGCATCGACGGCTTTGGGACTGAACGACACGGGAGCCAGCCCCGGCGGACAACTCATACACTTTTGCGTTCCGCTGTAAACCGCGTCCACACCCCACTCGTCGATTTTCACGGGAAGACCACTCAGCGACGTCACCGTGTCCAGCACCAATAACGTGTTGGCGTCGTGGCAAGCCTTCGCGATGTCGACTACTGGTTGCCACTCACCGGTCGAAGTTTCGGCGTGGACAATACCGAGCGCCTTGGGCTTTTCCTTTTTGAGAACGTCCCCAATTTGGTTCGCATCGAACACTTCACCCCACGGACGCTCAACGACAACGACCTTGGCCCCGGCACGTTCGGCCACGTCTTGCATTCGCCCGCCGAACACACCGTTGATGCAGACGACCATCGTGTCACCCGGTTCGATGAGGTTGACGACGCACGTTTCCATTCCCGCCATTCCTGTGGCGCTGACGGGAAACGTTAGCTGGTTTTTCGTCTGGAAGACTTGCCGCAGCATCTCCTGGCATTCGTTCATGATCTGCAAGAACTGCGGGTCGAGGTGTCCGACCAGGGGTGTGGCCATGGCCCGAAGGACGCGCGGGTGAACGTTGCTCGGCCCAGGACCGAGGAGTAGGCGAGGGGAAGGGGTGAGTTCGGTGGTGGCTGACACGGACTTCTCCTGTAGGACTCTTGGGACGCTGTGGCGAGCACAAAAATTTCAAGATTTGAGATCCTCTTCCATCATTTTCATACGTTCTTGGACGAGCAGACTAATTTGCTTGAACTGGGGATGGTCCGCCCCGCCGACCCACTCGAAGACGCAAGTTTCGCTGGTCGTTAAGACGGCCCCCGTTTGTTCGAGCCGCACCAACGCATACTCGTAGTCGATCGGATGTCGACTATCAACGGCATCGACGGCGACGTACACTCGGATTCCTTCGGCCAACAAATCCAGGGCCGTTTGCAGGACACACACGTGCGTTTCGATCCCTGCGACGACGACTTTCTGGCGTCCGTCTTTCTGGAGGCCTTCGAGTACCTCCGGAACGGCGCAGCTACTGAACGCAACTTTGTCGGGGCGGTTCGGGAGGCGCTCTCTGAGTCCCGAGACGGTCTGCCCAAGCCCTTTGGGATACTGCTCGGTCGCAAACACCGGCACTCCTGCTATTTTGGCTCCGTCGATCAAGAAAGCAATGTTGTGGATGATTTCTTTCGCGCGTGGGATTTTGGTCATCAATTTTTCCTGGACGTCGATGACCAGGAAGGCTGTATCTGCGGGGGACATTTTCGTTGGGTGTGCCATGGTAATCACCTCGCTCCGAGTTGCACCAACAAAGGTTCGAACCCAATTCCAGGATTCGATCATAGCATAGTTTGATTCGCGTCACCCGTGAGAACAAGACTTGCCAGAGTACAGTTTCGTGTTGTCCGCTGTCACCATTCCGCGGTTCGTCGACCTCAAGTGATCTTGATGAACAGAATCACGATGAGCTTGGATGTCTGACAAGGATATATCACGGCTTCAGTTCCATTCGAGCAATCCTTCCTATTCCCCCCATTCGACATTATTCGCACACAAAGGTGGGCGGATAAGTAACAGATATTCCGGACATACGAGGGACACGGACGTATCAGAACATCAAACCAAAAATTATAAGTGCTTGTGAGTGCAGGTTTGTTAGTCCTCTATGACTTTGCATTCTTGATGTCTGGCATAGCAATTGCTTATTACAGACCTCATAACTACCTGCTTTCGCACACGCGCTCGACCGAACAGGAATTTTCTTTGACTCCAATCGCGTCGTGAACCGCATCATAGCGGCCCACGCCAGAGGGTCCTGCTTTCTCTCGATGGGATGTACCTAACTCAAGTCAAACAATGGTCTAAAAGTTCGCGAAGCGTTTTCGCCTACTCCGCAGACCAATATATTGTTGTTGGAGGCTTTGTTATGTTTAGCATCTGGTTGTTTGGCACAGATGTGGCCCCGACCCGTGGAAGTGGGAAGAAGGCAACATCACGCTCTGCCCTGAGAGTGGAGACTCTCGAAGACCGCTGTACTCCGTCAGTAAGTCCCGTTCCCGCTCCTTTGGAGGGGGTGTACGGTGACTTGGCCGCCGATTATACGCAATGGCTTTACTCCATGCCCCAAGATCAGCATCCGTTGTTTGAAACAGCGGACGTCAGCGAAAATCAGTCTGGCAATGTTTGGTTCATTGGTGGAACGTTCGTGACGTTTGTGCCTGGCGAAAACCCTGACGAATTCTTCGGCGTTGCCGATCGGACGGTTGAGATTCCCTATGGAAAAGCCCTGTTCTTCCCGATCTTGAGTTTCGATGCCAACATGTTCGAGACTGGCCTGACGGAAGAAAACGATCTACGTGACCTCGCCAACGGTTTCATAGATAGCGTCGACCCGAATAGCTTGGAAGTTGTTGTCGATGGAAAAGATTTTCTAGACGTGACTGCGTTCCGAGCCGAATCGCCACTCTTTGAGATCGGACCGTTACCAGAGAATAATATTCTCAGCGATGATTTCCCGGGCTTGGAAGGCCAAAGCTCTCCGGACGTCGTGGATGGATACTGGGTGTTTGTAGCACCGTTATCGATGGGCGATCACACAATTGAATTCGATGGATTTATCCCCGAAGCGAA
>CAYYUU010000673.1:0-4911 GCA_964474955.1 uncultured Alcaligenaceae bacterium
AGAGAAGATGTATTTCTCATGGTTCCAGACGCGCAGGAGAAAAAATTCGCAAAGGCCAATTTCTGCCAGAGCGGATTACATCCGGGTGTAGTGTTTGCAATCCGCCCGAGCAATCACCAACGCAAAAGGATAGACCTGCGTGAACAGATACAAGAAACGTTGGAATCTTCGCAGACGGGTTGTCCAGCGGTTGTGGACATTCTCCGTGGCAGAAATTCGCGGCGCCGAAACACGAAACCAATGACGGAAAATGCATTCGGGCGCTCCAAGTGGGTGCGTACATCGTCTTATTAATAGGAGTCATTGTTTCTGAAAATTCTGAAATTCGCACCTCACCAGTCCGTGAATTCGAATTTGTCGGAATCCATGACGAGGCAGGGGCCAAGTGCGAATGGCCATCCTGGCATTCAAACTATTGCATTCCACGGGAGGAAAAACCTCATGCGTCAAAAAAGATTTTTGGCCATCGCCGGTTCGGTCTTGGCGTTGGCCATCGGAGCCACAACGATCTCTGGATTGTGGTCCGCTCCGTCCGCCGGAAACGCGCCCGAAGGCCCGCAAAATAAAGGCCAACAGGACGTCCGCGTCAATCCTGCCAAGAAAGTCGAAGTCGGCGGTTCGAGCCGTGTCGCCCCGTCGTTGCCCGTCACCCACGCCACGCTCTACACGAGCGGAGTCGGCTACTTCCAAAGAGAAAAACAAATCACGGGAGACGCCAGCATCGAACTTTCGTTCTCCGTCTCGGACATCAATGACCTTCTCAAGAGCCTTATCCTTCGCGACCTCGGCGACGGCAAGGCCAAGATGGTCGGTTACGACAGCCAAGACCCCATCTCCAAGGCTCTCAAAGGCTATGTCGTGGACCTCAGCGGAAACCCCTCGTATGCCCAAATCCTCAACCAAACCCGGGGCGAGCGAATCGAGGTCACTTGGTTTCCCGGCGACGCGAAGGTCTCCACAACCACAGTCGGAAAGATTGTCGGCATCGAAACCAAGACGGAGGTCACCAAGAGCGGTTCCCAGACGTCGACCGAGTACCTCAATCTTTGGACCGAGGGAGGTATGCAATCGATCAAGATTACCGAAATCAACAAGGTCCAATTCGTCAATCCTCTGATCAACGAAGAAGTTTCGAAGGCCCTCAGCGTTGTCGCTCGCAGTCACGACGTCGAACAAAAGAGCGTGCGCTTCCATTTCTCTGGCGAGGGGCAACGTCGCGTTCAGATCGGTTACGTCGTTGAACACCCGGTTTGGAAGACGACCTATCGTTTGGTCCTCGACGAGAAGGGCGAGCCATATTTGCAAGGTTGGGCGATCATCGAGAACCCCACCAACGAAGACTGGAACAACGTCAATGTGCGGTTGGTCTCGGGCCGCCCGGTGTCGTTCCGGATGGATCTCTATCAGCCGCTGTATGCGGACCGACCCACGGTTCAGCTTCCACGGTTGGCCAACCTCACGCCTCGAATTTACGAGTCCGCGATGGAACCAGCCGAAGACGGAAGGGCCGCGGCACCAAAGCAACCGGCGAGGAGAAAGGCCAATTTCGGTGGCCGAAAAGGCGGATCGAAGGCAGGTGGATTGGCTCGTCGAGAACTCCGAGAGCAACAGGACGCCTTGAAGTCGTTGGAGTTGGCGAAACAGATGCGTCAGTCGGTCGCGAGTGCCGCAACCGGACAGCAACTCGGCGATCAGTTCCAGTACGTCGTGAAAGAGCCCGTGACCCTGCCTCGTCAAAAGTCTGCGATGGTTCCCATCGTCACTGCCGACATCCAGGGACAACGAGTGAGCATCTACAACGAATCAAATCTCGCCAAACACCCCATGCGCGGATTGCGACTGACGAACAACACTGGACTGCATCTGATGCAAGGACCGTTGACCGTCTACGACCGGGGAAGTTATGCCGGAGATGCCCTCATCAACGACATCCAACCCAACGAGAAAAGGCTTCTGAGTTATGCCGTCGACCTGGCCACCGAGATCAAGACCGAGTCGAAGGACCATCCCCAAAACGTGCTCCAGATCTACGTCGTCCGCGGCATTGTCCACAAGAAGATTTTGCAGCGTGAGAGGAAGGTCTATCGAATCAAGAACTCAGCCCAGAGGGATCGATTTTTGATCATCGAACATCCCGACCGTTCGCCCACCTACAAGGTTGTCGAGCCCAAGAAGGTGCCTGGCAAGTCGCGTTCGCATTATCGTTTCGAGGTCGAAGTTCCGGCAGGAAAGAACAAGAAGTTCGACGTCGTGGAAGAACGTCACGTCGACGAGACGCTCTACCTGAGCAACGCGAACACCGATCAAATTCAGTTGCTCATCAAGAACACGCTCACGTCGAAGGAACTCAAGAAGGCGTTGCAAGAGGCCATCACAATGAAGAACGTGATTGCCGAGACGCAGCAGAAGATTTCTCAAGTGAAGTCGAAGTTGCAGACGATCGAGCGTGACCAGGAGCGTCAACGAAAGAACATGAAGGTCATTCCCCAAACGGAGAAGGTCTACAAGAAGTATCTGGACAAGTTCCTCAAGCAGGAAGACCAAATCGTCGAGTATCGAAAGGAGATCGACGACCTGCAGAAAAAACTGAATCGGCAACAAAGGGACTATGCCTCCTACATCCAGAACTTGACCATTCGGGAGAAGAACGACTAATGCGAGGTTGAGGTTTGTAGTGTGTGACGAGGAGCTTGCGACGATGGCACACACTTGTCTTTGGGGTGTGCCTACGCGAGCTGGTCACACCCTACTTTTCCAATCATGTCGAATGCACGTCGCCCCACTTGTCGCACCATCCGTCTTCGCAACCGTATTGGCCTCCTTCGGCGATCCAACTCACGTCTCCGCCACAACCGTATCGGGAATCCCGAAAGCTGTCGGGGTTGTCGATGCACCCGAAAGACTTCCATGTTTCGTAGTGATACTCCGTTCCTTCGCACAGCCCGTATTCCTCGTCGGGCCAACGGAAAGGGAACACTCGAATGAATGCCGGAGTGGAGCCAACGATCTTGTGGATCGCCTCGCGGTCTTCACCGGGGCCGCCATAAAGATCGTCATCGATCTCTACGCCTGCCGGTATGGGAAGGTCGTATTCTTCGCCAACGTGGTCATCCTCGCCAAAGACAATGACGTGAATTTGCCCACCGATGGGTCTTGCGGCCATCCGGCGACCATCGGGGAGTTTACCCGGGCAAAAGTAAGCGAAACTTGCAGCGAGGGGAATTTTGCCATCCATCGATGCAGGTGTGTGGAATGTAGCGATTGATCGGCCTGCGGTTTCGTTGGCTAACTCAACGAGTGTCTTCTCCTCGGAGCCCCCGCCCACGTTGTAGAGCCGCAACTCGCGTAAGTTGGGCCACCCATGACTCCGAGTGGGACGTACCTTTCGGACGCCCGCGGATGCGGCAAAGAGTTCGACGAGGTCACTCTCAGGAATGGCGAGAGAATCCGGTTCGTAGTACCATCCTCCCAACCAAAGGGTCAGAACTTCGAGTTGCTCAAAGTGCTTCGACTCCGAGAGGATCTTCGCCTGTTCAGGAGTGTACCAGCACGCGAATTCAAGTTCGGGTATCCCTTCGAGCTGGGGGCAGTTGACGAGTTGCTCGGCGTATCCGTTGACGCAATACAGCCGTAACTTCCTCGCTGGCGGGAAATAGCTTCGGATGTTCTCTGCGTGTTCCAGAAAATCGGCGGCGGTCGCCTCAAAGCAGAGCGGGACGCCACGGCGGGTGCTGCGACGGATGTCGAACCTGCGGTCTCCGAACAGGTCTTCGCACTTCTTCTGTTGGGTTTTCTCGGTCCGAAATTTTTTCGCCATTTCTTGAAGTTGCTGTTTTTCGAAGTTGGCGAGTTCCTCCGCTCTCTTGGCCAACCTGGATACACGGTCCAGGTCGAGTCGGTCGCGGACGGGCTCCAACTCGCAGTCGATTCGGATGAATTCGGCGTACTCGGGCTCGCCGTTTTCTTCGAGCCAGTCGGCGTAGACGAGCCACAAATTGTCGTCGTGTGGGTTTTCGTAAATGGCTTTCAGGAGTGATTTGCGGTCGGACATTGGGCAGATCTCCTGTTGGTTCTAGGAAGTATCTTCGTTTCCAAGTGGGAGAGATATTGTTCGTTTGTCGCAAGGTGTACGGTCGGTTTGGGGGAGTCAGGTCCATAAGTGTGATGTTTGGAGTGTCGCCTTTCGCTCCGCGAAAGGCGACACTCTCTAAAACATCACAAACACCACACTAATTGATCCGTCTGCTCATTCGATTGGAGTATACTGGTGTGGCTTTCTGGATTCTATGTCGGAGGATGTATTTATGCGCGTACTTGCGTCCCTGCTCGTGATTGGAATTGGTTCGGCTTCAACGGCCTGTGCGTCGGAGCCTGTCGAGAATGCTCCTGTGGGTCTGTATCATGAGGCGACAGCCTCGACTTTGGACGTCATCGAAAAAGGGAAGCAAGGTAAAACGGACGGCAAGCGAGTGATTCGCGTGTTGTTGTTCGGAGACGCCCCGACCAGGGAATTCCAGTTCTTGCGAAGAATCCTCTTTCGCGCAGACAAGAAACAGATGATCGAACCCACAATCCTGTTGCCGAAGGGGATCGACGTTCCTACTCCGGGCGGAAAGCGAATATCCAAATTTCCGACGAAACTCGTGAAGGGAAAGAAAGACAAGCTTCCCGGGCTCTCGGATTTCGACGTGATCATCGCCGTCGATCCGGATTGGAGGAAGCTCAGCGACGCCCAATTCCTGCTGCTGCG
Source organism: uncultured Alcaligenaceae bacterium (assembly GCA_964474955.1). GTDB lineage: Bacteria > Planctomycetota > Planctomycetia > Gemmatales > Gemmataceae > CAYRFQ01. The sequence continues at coordinate 4,751 of CAYYUU010000673.1, forward strand.
GCAATGGGTCGAAAAGGGGAGAGCGAATGGGCTCATCTTTGTCGCTGGTTTAAGTCAAACTCACCAACTAGCTACCCGTTCCAAGAAACGCGGCAAAGAAGCGTTCCGTGCCCTCTCCCAAATCCTTCCCGTGAAGCTCGAAGATAGACGCAAATTGAAGG
>CAYYUU010000674.1:0-4904 GCA_964474955.1 uncultured Alcaligenaceae bacterium
CCTGTGTCTAATGGGGGCCCCGGATCTCCAGGACGACCAGGACAAAAAGGTGGAAAGAAAAAAGGTGACGGAAAGATTCCCGAACCGCCAAAGGGGAACGGAAAAGGCAAGAAAAAGGACGATCCACGCATCACTCCCGAAGTTATCATCGGCGGCGAGTTCGAGTTGAGGATCACCGGGAAATCTGCCGCCGTTCCGGGGCAACCACTAGTCTACACGATCACCGCCAAGAATGTCGGAAAGGGACCGATCCGGTTTCCGGAAGTCAAAGTCACGATTCCCGAGGGGATGGAATACATTAGTTCCGAACCGGAAGGCAAATACCTGTTCCCGAAAGCCCCCACCAGGGAGTTGATTTGGAACATTCCGACTCTGCCCGTCAATCAAACAAGACAATTTCGATTTACGGTCAAGGGCCTCAAACGACCGAACACTGAGCGATGGAAAATTTGTCTGGAGCCGACCGCCCAGGGAGGACGCTACGATGATGGAACGGAGGCCACGAGAGCGAAAGCCAAGTTTTGCACGACGTTTTTCTCCAAGGCGGGGCTCAACATCAGCGCCGATGTTGTTTCGAATCCGTTATTTATCGGCGAGAAAACCAGCTTCTCCATCACAGCGAGCAACCCCGGAAGCGCCGACATCGAAGACTTGAAGATTGTCGCCACGGCCTACCCCGGCTTGGTGATCTATGCCGCAGAAGGTCCGACGAAAGAGAAAATCACCGCGTTTCCAAGAAGTAACAAGTTCGAAGTGGCCTTTGAGGTCCTCAAGCGATTGCCAGCAGGAGAGACGAGGACCTTCTACCTTTTCTTGCGAGGCGTTCAAGTGAAGAACGACCCAAAGCCGCGCCGCGATTCGAAAATTCGAGTCGTTTATAACACCAATCAAATCAAGAATTTGATTTCCGATCGCCTCATAACTGTCTCGACCGAAAGCGGCACCAAGGCCACCAATGGGCTTCCTCCGGTCGCTCGAAAAGGTCGACCAGAACCGCGAAACGGACCACAACCACGAGGAGCAAGAACTGTTAGACTTCAAGGAATTGAGCGAGTCGACGAGCCGACTCGGAGCGAACCGTTCGGTCCGCTCCCCAAGATGCCGGCGTCACTGAGTATCGCTGATTCCGCCCGGAAAGCAACCGAGAACGGGAATTCGGGTGTGCCACGTCATTGATATGACCTTTTCGCAGAGCGAAAAACAACGATCTCGAACACGAGAGGCCGAAGAGCATCACGCCAAGATGTCACGAATGACATTGCCGTGAACGTCGGTCAGGCGAAAATCTCGCCCGGCGTATCGATACGTCAACCGTTCGTGGTTGAAACCGAGCAAGTGCAAAATCGTGGCGTGAAGATCGTGCACGTGGACAGGGTTCTCGACGGCCCGGAATCCGAATTCATCCGTCGCGCCATGAACATAACCGCCCTTCACTCCACCACCAGCCATCCAAACGGTGAAGCCGTAATGGTTGTGATCTCGTCCATTGATACGTCCCTGGTTCGCACCAGCTTGGGGGAGTTCGACAGTCGGAGTCCTTCCGAATTCCCCGCCCCAAATCACGAGCGTGTCGTCGAGCATTCCGCGTTGTTTGAGATCTTTGAGTAGGGCCCCGATTCCCTGATCGCACTGGCGAGCGAGCTGCCGATGACGCGGGAAGATATCGTCGTGGTGATCCCAGGGTTGTCCGGCGCCGTGCCAAAGTTGGAGAAATCGTACGCCCTTCTCGAGCAATCGGCGAGCGATCAACAGTTGGCGAGCGTGAACTCCCGGACCATACATTTCGCGGACGTGTCGCGGCTCGCGGCTTATGTCGAAAGCGTCTTCGGCGTCGTGCTGCATCCGGTAGGCAAGTTCAAAGGATTGGATTCGAGCTTCCAAGCGGGCGTCCCCGGGCCGTCGGTTGAGGTGCCTTTGGTTAAGGTGCTGTAACAAATCCAGCTGGCGGCGCTGTTCGCCTTGCGTCATGTGGCTGTTACGAATGTTCTCGATGAGCCGGTCGAGTCGGGTGTGCTGAGTGTTGATGTAGGTCCCTTGATACGCTCCGGGTAGAAACGCCGAACGCCAATTCGCCGTCTCGGTGATTGGATACCCGCCGGGACACATGGCAATGAAACCGGGAAGATTCTGGTTCTCGCTGCCGAGTCCATAAGTGACCCACGAACCCATACTCGGGCGGACAAGTCGCGAATCGCCGCAGTTCATGAGCATGAGCGAAGGCTCGTGATTCGGTACGTCGGCGTGCATCGAACGAATGACGCAAACGTCGTCGATCATCTCGGCGACGTTCGGAAACAATTCGCTAACTTCGATTCCACTTTGCCCGTACGGACGAAACTTGTACGCGGAGGGATACGCCGCGCCGGTCCGCCGTTCGGTCCGTAAGTTGAATGGAAGTTGCTGCCCTTCGTAACGTCGCAAAGCGGGCTTGGGATCAAACGTATCGACGTGGGAAGGTCCGCCGTTCATGAAAAGGTGGATGACTCGCTTGGCCTTCGGTGCAAAATGTGGTGCACGCGGGGCGAGCGGATTGAGCCTCGCGGCGTTCGGTGTTTCGGAAGCAAGGCCACCGCTTTTGGAGGCGACAAGAGCGAGACCCAAAGCGCCAAAGCCAATCCCGGTTCGGTGGAGGAGTTCGCGGCGTGTGACTGGTCCGTCGTGGAAGAATTGCGTCATTGTATTGCCGTTTCGTAATGGTGATTTCTTTGGGTTTCTTAATCCACAAACGCAAACTCATTCGAGAGTAACAACGCCTGTGCATATTGCTCCCAGGCTTTCGCGCGTTGATTTGCCGGGACGCCTTCAATGTATCCTCGCCCAAGTTTGACCTCTTCCTCTGCGGGACTGCGACCGTAAATGTGTCGATACAACTCAGGAATTTTGTCGCTCGCGGTGTTTGCCTTTTGAACTTCCTTGCGGGTAAGGAGTGCTCGTGCCTGCTGAACGACAAACGGATTGTTCATCAAAAACAACGCTTGTTGCGGAACTGTCGTGGCGTGCCGCTGTGCGGTCGTCGCGTCGGGACTCGCAAGATCGAACGTCCGGAACAATCCAGGCAAGTTCTGCCGATCAATGAACGCATACACCGTTCGTCTTGGCGGCGAGGGCTCTTGAGTGATATCGACCGAACGGCCACCCATCTTCAAATCGAGCCGACCCGCAACGTATAACAGCGAATCTCGCATCGCTTCGAAATCGAGACGACGACGATTCATCTTCCAAAGATAACGATTCTCCGGATCACCCGTCGCGTATTTCGGGTTGTGCACACATGCCTGTTGGTACGTGTTGGAGAGCAAGATCACCTTGTGCAGTTTCTTGACCGACCAGCCATCGTGTATGAATCGCCACGCGAGATAATCGAGCAATTCGCGGTGGAGAGGCGGGTCGCATCGCAAACCGAAATCGTCCGGCGTGTCGACCAAGGGTCTGCCGAAGTGGTGCATCCAAACTCGGTTCACCATGACTCTCGCGGTAAGCGGATTGTCCTTGCTTGCAATCTTGTTCGCAAGTTCGAGACGACCGCTGCCCTTTCGGAAAGGCTCGCGATTCTTGCCTTCAAGAACCTGCAAGAAGCGCCGGGGAACTCGCGGTCCACGGTTTCCCTGCTTTCCACGTCGGAACACATAGGGGTCGAACAACTGCGATTTGTCGTAAAGAACCATTGCATGTGGCGGAGCATGCGGTGAGGACGCCTTGTACTTCTCGACTTGTTTTCGAAGACCACGGAGTTTATTTCGCACGGCACGGTTGACAAATTTCGTCGCCTGATCGAGCGGGATGTTGCTGGGAGACTTCTCCTTCAGAAATTGATAGATCCCCGCTTCGTGAGCATTTCGGTTTTTCTTCTGCAGGACCTTGCGGAATAACTGATCGTATCTAGCGGCAACCTCTCGGAGTGACTTCGGCGATGCCCCCTGGAAGAGTTGGGTCACAAGCGGATTACACCGAAATAGGCGATCTTTCCGCGAGACAATCCTCGCAGTCAACCCCTTGGCTTTCGTCGGGAACTCGTTTTGTGGAAGGCTCGCGAAGGCAATCCAAGGAGCGAGAATTGCGTGCGGTTGGTTTCGGAGGCGAAGAGAAACCGCTCGCCACCGATTGACCATCCCGCGATTTGGTGCTTTCAAATGAAGGAATGGAATCTCTTTTTCGTTGGGGCGTTTGAGAGCATTTCTCGCCGCCAGAAGATAGTCGGCGGTGTGCATTCGAAATTCCGAAACAGCTTTCTTGTGTGCTGTCCGGAGCTGATCGTCATAGCGTTTCTGGCGTGCTGCCAAGCCTTTTTCGAAAGCGATGTACGCGGGGGTTTTTCTAGGCGTTCCGACGATGGGCAGTTCCTTCGGTTCTTCACAACTGGCGAAGACGCCGTAGAGAGAATAGTAATCTTCCGTCGGAATGGGATCGTATTTGTGATCGTGGCACCGGGCACACGAGACTGTGAGGCCAAGCAACCCTCGCGAAATCACGTCGATTCGGTCGTCGATAATGTCGTGAACGTTGTTGCGAAACCGACGTCCGACGGTCAAGAAACCCATACCCGCGAGTGAACTTTTGTCGTACTTCGCGTTAGCGGCGACGAGTCGGTCGGCAGCGATTTGCTCGCGAATGAACTGATCGTAAGGCATATCTTCGTTGAACGCCTCAATCACGTAATCGCGGTAAGTGTAGGAAAACGGATACCGTCGCTCCTCTTGAAACACATATCCCTTCGTGTCGGCATAACGAGCGACGTCGAGCCAATGCCGACCCCATCGTTCGCCATATCGAGGGGAAGCCAACAATCGATCGATCACGTTTGCCAACGCCTCGGGTGACTTGTCGGCGATAAACGCCTCGACTTGCTTGGCCGTCGGTGGCAGCCCGATCAACCCATAATAAACACGGCGAACGAGCGTTCGCTT
>CAYYUU010000675.1:0-4892 GCA_964474955.1 uncultured Alcaligenaceae bacterium
AGGCCCAGGTGAACAAAACTGCCACACAAAAATCACAAACCTGGTCTTGGCCTCCTTAACCTGATTGATGAATTCTTTCTGATCGCCACTTGCCATCAAGATTTGACATTTCGTCAAAAAAGAGTCTTTGGCCAGGACTAATTCGAGGGCGTACCAAGATTGCTCGTTGGCACGCTCTAACGCTTGCCGAATCAGTTGATGGTGGTTGGTTAGACGGAGTCGAATCTGCTCGATAGTCCCCGGTATGAAATCGTGGGAGACAGTTTCTCGGGCGATGTTCCAAAGCGGTGTGAGTGCAAGTTTGCAGATGGACAAGGCGACGGACACGTTGGGCAACCTCCCAAGTCGGATGACTGGACGTCTCAAAATTACGTGGAAAATGTCTGTCCTTGACCGATTGGCGTTGATGGCATCGGGAACGTCCTGTTCGGGAGTTTGGGGATTGCGAGGGATTTGGATTCCGGCGAAACCACACCGTCGACCCCTAGCTTCCTAGTCCGTTATCTTATCTTTGGTTGTCCACTGCTGTCCATGAAATACATTGAGGGTGGGTACAACTTCGGCAGATTGGAAATGATGGGGAGAGCTTCGAATCACCACCATCTGTTGCCGGTCCTGTTGAGCGTTCGCGCAGGCTTTGCGATTTATCCGCATCCCGAAGGCAAGACTCCGAGACAAAAGCCGATCCGCGTTGGTTCGTGGAACTGCGAACACCTCGGGCGAGAACGTTCGCGTCAATCGTCGGGCCGAGGCGTCAAACGTAAACCGAAAGCGTTGGCCGCGGTCATCCAGCGAATGAATGTGGACGTCCTCCTGGCCTTCAGGAAATCGAAGATGTCGACGGCATGCGAGCCACGCGAACAAAGCCTGTGTTGGCTCAGGCGTTGAAGGTTCTAAACAAGAAAACGGGCAACGATTGGGACTATCGGCTGTTCCCGATTCGCCAGAAGAACGGAACAATCATCTTGACCGGTCTTGCATGGAACAAGAAGCGAGTCCAAGCCATCGGCAGGCCGTTTCGCGTTCCGGTCAAAGACGTCACGCCGAACAAGTTTTTCGAATTGCACCGACAACCGCACGCGATGAAGTTTTCCGAGGAAAAGGGAGAACGGATTTCGTCGTCGTGTCAATCCACGCCAAGGCCGACGGTGGAAGGAAGAATGAGGACCAACGCCACGAGGAAGCCAAGTCTTTGATTCTCCAACTCGCAACGTTCCGCAAACACTTTGCCGACGAAGACGTGATCCTGATTGGTGTTTCAATATGGGCAATGCTGCCGAACCATCGGCGAAAAAGTACGTGGCGGTTGGACTGGTGGACCTAAATCCCAAAGACCTGGCGACACACGTCTCGGGGAAGCCGCTCGGCGGCAAACAAGCCACGAAGCGAGAGGTTGTTAAAGTCAGCAACGTCAATGTCTGGAAAGCTAATTTGAATCGTATCGGGAGTGCCGTTCGCAGCCCCGCCAATGTTTCGAACAACGAAAAAGCTGTCGTCAAAATCGGAGGGAGGCAGGCCGCGGGTCGCCGCCGAAGTTATTATCAGGGATATTGAGACCGGCGAAGATTCCATGAAGCCGATTTCACCTGCCGCAAAAAACGAAACTGTTCCGAATCCTTTGTCGGGCTCGGCAGAAATGAGATTTAAGCTCGGGGAGGTGGCCGTTTCGAGGGTCTCACTGAAGATCACGGCGGGAGTTACGCGATCTTCGAGAGGTTCCAGTCTCGGCAAAGCACGAGGAGCTTTGGTCGGTGTGGCTCGTTGGGTAGTTTTCGAGCTACTTTGCTTTGACTAGAAAGAGAACAAGGACATCGTTATGCTCCTGAAAAGTCAGGTTCTCCGATGGCTCTTTTCACGACAAAACGGACCGTGATCGGTCTCTAGAAACCGGACGCCGAAGAAATCACCTGATATTCCATGCGAGATTCCTTTGGGCCTCTTCCAGAGCAGTATCATTTCTTTGCACAAAGGCAGGTTCACTTGAACCTGGATTTTCGCGGCAAGAAACGGAAATTTTTTTCCAGCCTTCCTCCTGTGACCAAGGAACATCTCTAAGCCATGTCTACGCCTGACTCAACGTGCTGGACCGTGATCGAGGCAGCAGCAGCTGGCTCTGCCGAAGAGCGCGAGGCCTTTGCTCAACATTACTATCCCATGGTGAAGGCCTACCTCAGTGCCCGTTGGAGCCATTCCAACTATCAACAAGATCTTGAGGATGCCATTCAGGAAGTCTTTGTCGAGTGCTTCAAGCACGGCGGAGTGCTGGAGAAAGCCAATCGAAGTAGTGCAAGTGGTTTTCGTGCCTTTCTTTATGGAACGACCCGCAACGTCGCCCTTCGCACCGAGACCAGGCGAGCCCGGGCGAAAGAGCAAGCACCCGCCAACGAAGAGGAGCTTGCTCAGGTTGAAAGTAGGGAAGAAAAACTGTCTGCGGTCTTTGACAGAGCTTGGGCAACGGCACTGCTTCGCGAAGCTGGGCAAAAACAAAAAGAATTTGCCCAGGCCAAAGGGGAGGCAGCTCTGCAGCGTGTCGAGCTGTTGCGTCTTCGCTTTCAGCAAGGCAAGCCGATTCGAGAAATTGCCCAGCTTTGGCAATGCGACGCAGCCAAGTTGCACCACGAATATGCACAAGCTCGAGAGGAGTTTAAGCGCGCGCTTCTGGAGGTCGTTGCCTTCCATCATCCTGGCACTGACGAAGAAATCAATCAAGAGTGCTCACAATTGTTAACCATGCTTGGTTGACAATTGTGCAGGATTTGAGAGATTTCGCATTTTTCTTGAGAATTTTTTCGCGAAATCGTCAGTCTCTTTGAACCTGTGTAAATGGGCTCTCACGACGTCGACTTCCCTGGAGGAACCATGTCCGACAAAGCACGGTCCCAACCGAACGAAGACACTCACCGCACAGAGGATGTTTGCAATCCCGACCCGAGCAGAGCAGACTGGGACGTCAACTTGACTGCTCTGGACAAAGGACTCGCAGCTGCCTTTGGTTCCTCTGAGGGAACTCTTCCCTCGACTTCGCAGTTTGATTTCGACGGGCACAGCGGAGCATCCGCTGAGCCGACTCAGCATCAGTCGTCCTCCGACAAGACGCAAGAGCTTTCTCGGTCGCGAATGCTCTCCGAGCTATCAGTACAACGATATCACGTCGAGGGTGAAATTGCACGGGGAGGCATGGGTGTTGTCTACAAAGCCCACGACTTGCATCTGAACCGCACGGTGGCCCTGAAGACCATTCGCACCGGAGAGTTGGCGAGCACCGAAGAGATGGTGCGCTTCCAGGGGGAGGCCAAGGCGACTGCGGCCTTGAACCATCCCAACATTGTCCAGGTGTATGAGACAGGACTGCGCCATGGACTGCTTACCATTGTCATGGAATACGTCCCGGGAGGCACCCTCGCTGCCAAGCTTACGGGCGGTCGGCTCGGAATTACAGAGTCTGCCCATCTCCTCGAAACACTCGCCACAGCCATCTCCGCAGCTCATCAAGCCAACGTTGTGCATCGTGACCTCAAACCGAGCAACGTTCTGTTGACCGAGGATGGCGAGCCCAAAGTTGCTGACTTTGGATTGGCCAAGCGTACGGATGAAACTGCGCATACCAGGACTGGGGCCATCATGGGCACCCCGGAGTATTTGCCCCCCGAGCAAGCACGGGGTGACAGCAAGAACGTTGGCCCCACTGCAGACGTCTATGCCCTGGGAGCCATCTTGTACGCCTGCTTGACTGGAAGGCCTGTTTTTCAGGGGGAGACGACCTGGGAAATCCTCAAGCAAGTCACCGATCACGATCCGATTCCACCGCGACGCCTTCACCCAGACGTTCCACGCGACCTGGAAACCATCTGCCTGAAATGCCTGGAGAAAGATCCATCGCAGCGCTACCCAAGCGCCAACGATCTGGCGAACGAACTCAGACGGTTTTGCGAAGGCAAGACGATCCGCGCACGTCGTAGCACATCTGCAGAGCGTACTTGGCGTTGGGCGAAGAGGAATCCCATGGTGGCCTCGTTACTGGGCCTTGTCTTGCTGGCGATGTCGCTGGGCACGGCGATTTCCTGGTACAAGACCATCCAAGCCGATGACGCCAGAGAGACAGCACAGGAATCGGAGAAGAATGCCAAAATTGCAGCGCGCGATGCCCGCAAGGCGGAACAACAGGCGAAGACCGCACTTGAAAAAGAACAAAAGGCAAGGCGCGAGTTGAAGCTGGAAGTTGCCCAATCCAAGTTCAAGATTGGCGTTAGCCAGGCCCAGCAGGGAGAAGTCGGCCGAGGCCTGTTTACCATGTTGCAGGCGTTGAAAGATGCCCCCGAAGACGCGACTGCGTTCCGTCGAGTCGTTCGATTAAACCTTGCTGGCTGGAGTCGGCAGTTACCTATTCTGGAAACCGCTGTCGCTACTGAGGTAAAGGGTGTCTATGTCTGGAAGACAGGCCCCAACACTTTGAAGGTCGTCACGGCCACGCCTACTGGGAACGTCCGTTTTTGGGGCGCGGATGATTTGGAGTTCCTGGGAGAGCTTTCTGAGCTGAAGAAAATGCAAACCGGAAGTGACCAATTCTTCGCGGTGAGCGACGTTACTCCCGATGGAACAGCCATCGTCTTACAAGGAAAACGACCCACCATTAACCAGTATGGTAAGACGGTTTACAACTGGAAGCGGTGGTCGACAGTGGACCTCAAAACAGGAAGAGAGCTTGAAAGAGGGGAGATGGCTCTCGAGTCCCCGCTGCACTTTGCTTCCGTCGATGAATTCATGATTTCGCAAAAAATCTTCCGAAATGCGATCAATGACACTCAGAGTTTCTTCTGGGATCGTGCTGGCACGAAGCGCAAGCCAACGGTGGAATTTAGCGAGGGACGTTTCGCCTTTCACGTGACGCGGGA
>CAYYUU010000676.1:0-4892 GCA_964474955.1 uncultured Alcaligenaceae bacterium
GGATCCGCAACGATCCAAGATGGCTTCCTCCGCGCATCCGGCTTCTTCGAGTGCATCGGCAAGGATCGACAAGTCTTGGAAGTTGTCATTTTGATAAATCGAAGTGGCAATGGCCAAGGCATCCGAAGAGAGCCAAACCGGGTCAAGTTCGATGGGTCGCAACACGTCTCCAAATACATCGAGCAATATCGCGGTCACACTCGAATCGAGTTCAGGCGTCCAATGAACGGGAATCGCAGGCCAATGCCGTGTCGAGTTCGAGGCCAAGTCCGCCAGCCGAGGCTCCCAGTTACGCGTGCGATATTCTTCGTGTTGGAGCTTCTGTCTTTTCGATTCGACCATAATCCACCTCCCCCAATTCATGCTACACCGAATATCGACATTGGAAAAGGTGCCGGCGTGGCTGGGAGAGGTTGAAGATCACTCGGCAAGGCGTCCGAATTGCCGCCGAAAGGACGAACGCCAGTGACGGAATCTGGCAAAGGAAATTTCTGCGCGATTACGAAATAGCCCAGATTTTCTTGAACTGGTTTTGGACCGCGAAATGATGCTTGTCCGTTTCGTAGGTCCACGGGGCTCGCGTGGACCTACGAGATCCAAAACAGTACACGGGGCTCGCGTGGACCTCCAAAACGGACAAACATATATCCGCCGTTTAACAACCTGTCCCATATAGCGAATTGAGAAGCGAACTGCCCGATGCGCAAATATATGAGTACGATCTTGCAGGAATTCTTGGTCCCGACGGGTCATTGGCTTGAATTGTCCTTTTTCGGCATCATTGGCACACCTTATGCACAAGTTTATGCATTGAGGAACGGAAAGATGTTTACCGTTTCGATAGAGCAACCACTCAAGAATTAGGAGTGTTTAGATAATGACCCGATACGTCGCAATTGTTGGACTCGTCCTCGGTATGGCCCTCACGAATGTGGGCACCCAGGAGGCCGAAGCCCAACGAGGTCGAAGAGTTTGGCCAGGTGTTCGTTATTACAATCCAGGATATAACCGCTATCGTGGTGACTTTCGCCGCGGGCGTAGTTACTACAACTTCAATAGATATGACCGCTATCGGTCGACATATTATGGACGTCGGGGGCGGGGCTACTATCCCAACTATTACCGTGGATTTGGCGGGTATCCGTATGGAGTCTACCAGCAACCACAAATCCGATTTGGACTCGGAAACCGATATGGTGGGTTTGACGTAGTCATCCCGTTGGACTAACTTGCAACATCATCACAACAATCATTACAGCAATTGAATAACTGACAAAGCCTCCTGAAGAATTATTCTTCAGGAGGCTTTTTTGATACGTAGTAGTCCGAAGTTTGAGTCCGTCCTTACTCAGCGCTCAACGCCGTTTCTCTCGCAGGCGTTTCTCGTTGCACTCGTTTTCGAACCGTTTCGCACAACCCATCTGCGTTGAGTCCGAGGTCCGCGAGTAACTCATTCCGCTCACCATGTTCGACGAACTCATCGGGAAGACCTCGGCGGATAATGTTCCGAGTGTTCAACCCTGCGGCGTTCGCGGCTTCCAAGACTGCGCTCCCAAAGCCACCTTCCAGAGTTCCCTCTTCCACGGTCACCACGACCGAAGCCTGCGTGATGGCCTTGAAGATCGTGTTGCGGTCGAGTGGCTTGACGAAGCGGGCATTGATGACACCAACGTCGTAACCTTCTTCGCGTAATTTTTCGGCAGCCCGTACGGCTTCGGGGAAGAGCGTCCCGAGGACGACAAACATGGCGTCCGTTCCCCACTCGTACACTTCGGCCTGTCCAAGTTCGATTGGGGCGTGAGTTCGCTCGACCGTTTCCAACTTGGCCTTCGGATACCGCATCGAAATTGGGCCGTCGTGTTCCAGCGCGAAGTCCAGCATGGGAGCCATGTCGAGTTCGTCGCCGGGAGCCATCACCGTCATGTTCGGGAACACTCGCATGTAGGCAATGTCGAAGGCTCCGTTGTGCGTGGCTCCGTCGGGACCGGTCAATCCCGACCGGTCGAGGCAGAACGTCACGTGCAAGTTTTGCAGCGCGACCTCCTGGAAGATTTGGTCGAACGACCGCTGCAAGAACGTCGAGTAGATGTCGACGATCGGCTTGAGCCCCGCCTTGGCGTGACCGGCAGCGAACGCCACGGCGTGCGACTCACAAATGCCCACGTCGAAGAATCGTTTCGGGAAGTCGTCGCGAACTTTTTCGAGTTTGTTGCCCTGACACATCGCGGCGGTCATGATCGTGACCTTTTCGTCCCGTGCCATGGCCTGGTAAATCGCGTTGCTCGCGGCATTGGTGTAGGCCTTGGATTTGCCTTTTCGGACCGAGATGATGGTCCGACCGGGGCCAACCTTTTCCAAGACTGGCGGCGTGTGGAACGTCACGGGATCTTCGCTGGCCTGGGGAACCCCGTGTCCTTTTTCGGTCAAAACGTGCAGGAGCACCGGTCCATCGAGTTCTTTCACTTGAGCGAGCCACTTCCGCAATCCTGGCAAGTCGTGTCCGTCGATGGGCCCGAAGTATCGGAAGCCGAGTTCTTCGAACAGCATTCCGCCAGATAGCAGGGCTTTGAGGCCATCGCGAATTTGGTCGAGGGCATGGGTCGCCATGTCGCCAACGACTGGAAGTTTACTCAGGATGTTTCGCACATGTTTTTTCGAACCACGATAGATGTCGGTCATCCTTGCCCGGTCGAGGCAAGCCGCGAGGGCCCCAACTCGGGGGCAGATCGACATCTTGTTGTCGTTCAAGATGACGAGGAGTTTCGAACCCAGGTGGCCGGCGTTGTTGAGCGCTTCGAATACGATTCCGGAGGGCAACGCACCGTCCCCGACGACGGCGACGCTGTGGCGGTCCGTCTGGCCGAGTAACTCGTCGGCGCTGCGGAGACCGAGGGCGCACGACGCCGCACAACCGGCATGGCCCGTCATGAACAAGTCGTAATCGCTCTCGTGCGGATTCGGGTAACCCATCAAACCGCCGCGTGTCCGGATCGTCTCGAACTGTTCGTAACGTCCCGTGATCAGTTTGTGCGGATAGACCTGGTGTCCCGTGTCCCAGATCAAACGGTCCTTGTTGAAGTCAAACGTCAAGTGCAACGCCAGGCACAATTCGATCACGCCTAGGTTGCTGGCGAAGTGTGCTGGACGCAGACTCAAGACCCGCACCAACTCGTCACGCATTTCTTGCGTGAGTTCGGTGAGTTGGTCCTCGGACAGATTGTGCAAATCTGCCGGGGACTTGATATTTGGAAGAAAGTTACTCATTGCCTTGGTCCTTTTTGAGGGGGTGACTCACGGTACCTGTGAGATGTCGATGTGAGAAATCACCTGTTTCATGTTGCTCCCAAATCGACCAACCCTCGCCGTCGAGCTTCTGGTTATCTTGTCTGGCGAAGGTGCGACTGTGTTGATCCCATCACAGACGCGGAGACGTCCTGAATCTCCTATTGTGGTGGATACTATCGATCTCGCTCAAGTACAAAACGGAAAAGGGCTTGCAACCTTGCTCCCGCATCGCCGAGGGGTTCCAGATGGGAATCGGCTTCCTGCGCCAATTCGTTCGCTCGGCGTTTGCTTAGGTCTACACCCATTATGCCCGGATACGTCAATTTTCCACGGGCGGCATCTTTTTGCACGCGCTTGCCGGTGGCTTCGGTCGTGCCCTCGACGTCGAGCAAGTCGTCGGTGATTTGGAACACCAATCCAAAACAGCGCGCCCACTCGTCGAGTGATTGCACCAAGGTCGCGTCCGGTCCACCGGAACGTTCGCCTTGGACCGAGAGCAATCCGAGTTTCAAGCTCGCCTGGAAAAGGGCTCCGGTTTTCCGTCCGTGCAGGCCAATGAGTGTTTCGAGCGTACCTCCGCGTTTTTCCCACGCGAGGTCTTCGGCTTGTCCGCCCACCATGCCCGCCGCGCCGGATGCTCTGGCCAATTCGGCACAACAAGCCGCAGCCGTTCTCGGCGGATACTGTGTTGCCAAAAGTTCAAACGCGTATGTCAACAACGCGTCGCCGACGAGGATCGCAGTCGCCTCGTCGAATTGTTTGTGACACGTCGGACGTCCCCGACGGAGGTCGTCGTCGTCCATCGCGGGTAGGTCGTCGTGGACGAGTGAATAAGTGTGGATCATCTCGACGGCACACGCCGCCGGAATGGCGTCCTCTTCCTTACCACCGCAGGCTTCCGCCGACATCAACACCAAAAGAGGTCTCAAACGTTTTCCGGGCGCAAGTAAGCTGTACCGCATGGCTTCTTGCAACGAATCGGGACACTCCGAACCGATGTTCCGCAAGTACGAACCGAGGGCCTTGTCGACGACGCCCTGTTTCTGTCGGAAATACGTTGACAAGTCGGCAACAATCATGGATGAAACCCTCGACACTTATTCATCCCCATTTCGCAGATGCGGCGAACTTTTGGATCGCAGCGCGGAGGCGTGTTCGAACGGCCGTAAAATCGCTTCGCCGTCTTCGCCCTGTCCCGTCAACACAAGAATCTTCTGCTCGGCCTCTCGTAGTTGGCCGTAACAACGTTTCAAGAGCCCCACGCCCTTCTCGTACTTGGCGAGCGATTCTTCCAGACCCACTCGTCCGTTCTCGAGATCACGCACGATCTCTTCGAGTTCGGCGAGGGCGGTTTCGAATGTGGGGGGTTGTTGCTTGTCGGTCATGCGATGCCGTTTCTTTGTAGTGTCGCTTGGCTTTGTAGTCGTAGGCACACTCGGAATGCGAAATTTATTTCTGTCCGGTTTCTTGAGGGACTTTGAAGAAACGGACAGAAATAAATTTCTCGTTCCCCGTTGTCTTTTCTTTTTGTCTTTGAGTGTCGCCTTTTGCTCCGCGAAAGGACGCCTGTCTTTGGTATTTTTTTTTTGAATCTTCGCTCGTGCTTC
>CAYYUU010000677.1:0-4889 GCA_964474955.1 uncultured Alcaligenaceae bacterium
CGACGGAGCGTTTCGATCAATTCTGGATCGAAGGTGTCACCATCGATCCAACATTCCACGTATTTTAATACCCTCGTTTCCAGGTCGTTAAAAATGTCCAGAGATTCACTAGTTTCTATGGCTTGGATTTGCTCCGTCGTTAACCCAGCCCGCATAGCTTGCTTGTTGTGATATGCGATGCAGGCCTGGCATCCGTTGAGATGGCTCGCTTTCAAATACGCCAACTCCCACAACCGCGAATCGAGTGAGTCCTGCGAAGCGGCCTGGAATAATAATGTGGCATCTAATAGGTCTGGACATGAATTCATGGTCCGAAATACATGGGGTATCATTCCCATCTTTTCTTGAACTCTCCGAAGTGCGTTAGTTCGCAAACCATCGTCGTCAGATGTATGTTGTGGGGTCGGCATGGATGCATGTACATTTTTACAAAAAACAATGGAAAATAATTCAAGAAGGCGACTTTTCTTATCTCGACAAGTCGTTATAATCTCGCCGGATTTCCACGGTTGGTTTAGTCTCCACGGAAGGATGCACAGGGATGGCGCTGTTGACCATTGCGAAAACATGGCGAGAGGAACTCGACAAACGAACTGTGAAGCAGTTTGTCTACGCCATCGCCATCGCCTGGGCGGCTATCGCCATCGGGTGTGTGATCTATGTTTTGGAGAAATATTGTCTTCAGCCTCCCAGACGTTTTATGGAGTCGCCCGCGGCTGTGGCGATGCGGGCTTGCGGGCTCGCTCACTTTATCATTGGGTGGTTGTTCTTGTTCACGTCGTCACGAGTTCGAAAGCCACGCGCCGCAATGCGCTTGGGCTGGCTCACTCTCCTGGGCGTGGGACTTTGTTTCTTCGTGCATTATCTTGGGGCATCCGCGAACCCCTTCGTCATTCTTCTTTTTTATGGATATTTCCTCGTCCATGAATTGCGAGACCAATCGAACTTGTACCAGCGGTATGGCGACGCCCCCGAAGATGGAAAGAAAACGGCGGCCTTCCTTCCGTCGCTTCGGTGGGCCACTGTGATCCTCCTTGTGAGCTTGCTTGCCCTCGGCCAGACTATTCATGGATTATGCATCAAGCGTAAAGACATATTGATCAACATCGCTCCGCATTGGTACGTGCTGGGCGGCCTTGCGGCGGTCATATTAAGTGGACTGGCAATCTGGCACGTGTGCCGGGAAGGAAAACGCGCCTATGGTTCGCTCGACGAGGCCCTTCTATCGCATAAGCCACTAGCGACCGTCTACTTACTCATCTTTCTGACGCTCTCGTTCGGAATGGTAATTGGTTCGACGGCCTTCAACTTGATCATTCTTGTCCACGCTGCGGCTTGGCTTGTCTTCGTCTCCTACCAGTTAGCCCAAGAACCACGCCCCACGCGACTCAACCTCTGGACTTGGTTTCGCCGGACCTCTACCGGTTTCGTGGTGCTGCACGTTTCCGTCGTCGGAGTTGTGTTGGCTTTGATGGCCATACGCGTATATGTGTGGGATCGAGTGGGGATCGTGAGCAAACTCGTTGAGGGATCCAACTTTATCTACTGGAGCCTCATGCACATATCCATGGCATTCTGGAAGGCTCCCAGATAGATAACAATACCAATATGAGACTTATAACTTTTGGATGTGCTCCGAATTCTCGTCGTCATAATGGTCCCGGTCTCCCTCAAAACGCTTGTAGGCTTCTTGCTGGGCTCGTTCCATCGCGGCTTCTTGTGACATCGCTTTTCCCCAAGTGATGTAGTGGAGCCCGCCAAGCAATGCGATGCCAATTCCGGCGGCACCGACGTAGAGAAAGAATCCGCCAGAAACTAACATCAGGAACACAATGAAGCCACCGCCAAACAAAACGGCCAAAAAAGTGGCGAGCCAACGTCCGCCCTCGTCCGAGTTTGATTCCATTTCGAAATTCCTCTTCCACGAAAAAGTACGATCATTCAAAAGACCAATGGCCCTTTGATGCGTTGATGCAAATCATCCAATTTTATTGTAGAGTGAATGGGCAATCGAAACTTGTTTTCTGGGCACAAAATACAAAACCTGGAAGTCTGATGAGCAACCACAAGAACCTCAGCGTCTTGCACGGATGGCAAAGTGAGCAACTCGGACAACGTCCTGCGTTGCAGTTCCGCAAGGACGGCTCTTACCACAACGTGACATGGCAGGAGTATCGAGAACGAGCCATCGCTTGTGCTGCGGGGTTGATTGCGAACGGGATTGAGCCTGGTGATCGTGTTGGTTTGTTGGGAGAGAATTCGGTCGAGTGGCTAGTCGCTGACATGGGGATTCTGGCGGCAGGGGCCGTGAACGTTCCGCCGCATGCTCCGTTGGCGTCCCGGCAAATTCAATTCCAACTATCCAACGCCGAGGCCGTTTGGCTCTTTGTCTCAAATAAAACACAATTCGCCAAGTTCCAGGAACTCCGCCACGAACTCCCAGACATCAGAGGGGTCGTGGTTTTCGAAGACGATGAAGTCGATGCCGATTGCATCCGATGGACTGAGTTCTTGGAGCAAGGCCGACAGGCGCTTCCGCAACTCGGCGCAGAACTTCGAAGACGTGAGGAGACCACGGATAGTTCGTCCCTCGCCACGATCATGTATACGTCGGGAACCACAGGCAACCCCAAAGGAGTTATGCTTTCCCACGGGAATCTGTTGAGCAATGCTTTGGCGATTGATCAGGTATGTCCACGGAGAGATGGACTTGTGCTGAGTTGGCTTCCCTTTAGCCACATCTACGCGCGGGCTGTGGATCACTATGCGAATCTCGTGGGTGGCGTAACTGTTTGCCTTGCGGATTCCAACGAGACCGTCGTGGAGCAACTCCGCGAAGTGAACCCGACCATAATGTGCGCTGTGCCCCGCTTCTATGAAAAAGTCGTTGAGGCAGTCCCGCGCGAACACCTCAAGGCGGTCTTCGGCAATCGTATTGAGTGGGTTTCTGGTGGAGGTGCCCCGATCCCTCCTGCCGTCGCGAAAGCTCTCACCGACGCCGGACTCGAACTCTTGATGGGTTATGGCCTCACGGAGAGTTCTCCGGTGATTTCCATGAACGTCCCCGGCCGGGCCAAGATTGACACGGTTGGGCCGCCGATACCTGGAATCGAAGTCAAGATCGCTGACGACGGAGAGGTCCTGACTCGCGGACCGCACGTCATGCAAGGCTATTGGAAAAATCCGAAAGCTACCGCGGAGACTATCCGAGATGGATGGCTGCACACCGGCGACCTCGGAGAACTTGATGAGGACGGACATCTCCGAATCACGGGCCGAAAAAAAGAACTGCTCGTTTTGTCGAATGGCAAGAAACTGTTGCCCACACAGATCGAAGGGGTTCTTGTGACTGACGAGTGTATCGATCAGGTGGTGGTGTGCGGAGAAGGCAGGAATTTTCTCTCGGCCATTGTGGTTCCAAATTGGCCTACACTGAGAGAACGATTAGCAACACAAGGAATACAGATCGACTCCCTTTCTGACGATGAACTCTGTCACCACGAAGGTGTGTGCTGTTACTTGATGAAACGAATCGAAGCGGCGCTCTGTGACTTTTCCAGTTGGGAGCAAATCAGGAAGTGTTTGGTGCTTCCGGAACCATTCACCGTCGAAAAGGAAGAACTCACAGTGAGTTTGAAGTTGCGACGGAATGTCGTTTTCGCAAAACACCAAAATAAGATTGATGGGCTGTATTGTTAATGTTCCCTTGGGACTGGCAAATCGTCGTCCTTTCAGGACTCCGGATAAAGTCCCGAAGGGACGTTTGTTTGAGAGCTTGGGACCACGTTCCAAGAAATATGTCTGTCGTTCAGTCTACTAGTCTCATCATTCCAAATCCTCTCCACGCAACCTCGCAATCTCATAACAATCCTTATCTCCTCGCCCGGAGAAACAAAACACTACAACATCATCTTTGGTTCTCTCGGCGGCAATACGCATAACTTCAACGACTCCGTGGGCCGTTTCAAGCGCGGGCAATATGCCTTCGAGTTGCGAGCACATAGAAAATCCTTCCATAGCTTGCTCGTCCGAAACGCTGGTGTATTTCACTCGACCTGTGTCTTTCCAGTAGCTATGTTCGGGACCGACTCCAGGATAATCGAGACCGGCGGAGACCGAATGAACGGGCGACGTTTGGCCGTCGTCGTCTTGCAGAACGTAGCTGAAAGCCCCGTGCAGGACTCCGGGACCACCGTTTCCGAGTGTTGCGGCATGCTCTCCTGGAGTGAGTTTTCGGCCTCCGGCTTCAACCCCGATTAAATCGACTTCTGTTTCTCCAACGAAGGGATAGAACATTCCTGCCGCGTTGCTCCCCCCGCCGACACAGGCGACCACGACGTTTGGCAATCGTCCGATTTGCTCACGGCACTGGGTCTTGGTTTCTTCTCCGATCACCGATTGGAAATCACGAACGATGGTCGGGAATGGATGCGGCCCGACGACGCTGCCGATGATGTAGTGAGTATTGGTGACGGTCGACATCCAGTTGCGCATGGCATCGTTGACGGCGTCTCGGAGTGTTCGGCTCCCACTCGTTACTGAGATAACTTCGGTCCCCATCGCTCGCATCTTAAAGACATTGAGTTTTTGTCGGCGAACATCCTCCTCGCCCATGAAGACCTGACATTCGAGCCCAAATAATGCTGCGGCCGTGGCCGTGGCAACTCCATGTTGACCGGCTCCTGTTTCGGCGATGATACGTGGCTTGCCCATTCGCTTTGTGAGTAATGCCTGACCGATACAGTTATTGATCTTGTGGGCGCCTGTGTGATTCAGGTCCTCTCGTTTGAGATAGATTTTCGCACCGCCGGCTTTCTCGGTCAGTCGTTCAGCAAAGTATAACGGCGAAGGGCGACCTACATATTGTTGGAGATAATAGTGGAACTGTT
>CAYYUU010000678.1:0-4886 GCA_964474955.1 uncultured Alcaligenaceae bacterium
TACCTTCCACTGGAAAAACGACCTTTCGAAAATGCGACTTGAACTCCCAAAACACATACACAAAAACCACAAAAATCAGGACGAGGTATTTTTGTGGTTTTTGTGTATGTGTTTTGAGCCTCCGGATCGAAAAACGACCTTTCGGAAATGATCTCGGAAGTGCTAAAACGCGCCTCAAAACCCTCAAAACCTCAGACCAGGGGTTTTGAGGGTTTTGCGTACCCTTTTGCTACCTCGGATTGGAAACAACACCACAAAGGCGTTCTTTCAAAGGAGCGAAAGACGACACTCCCCAAAATCAAGACACAACAAACGCAAAGCTAACACGGACCCAATCAAGTCTTTGCGTCTCGCCTCTCCCTCCGTTAGAATTACACTATCCAATTTCCGCAGCATACCGCCCAAAACAGTTCCGATTTCTCAAACACTGTGGTCTAAATGATTCCGCAGCTCGCCGCTTGAGAATACGAATGGGGGATCACGCATATGGGCACATTCAGTCGACGACGATTTTGCCAGGTCGCAACGATCGGGGCTTTTGGGTTGTCGCTCCCAAAACTCCTGGAACTCGAAGCCCAAGCTGCCGAGCGAGGACGCCGTCGAGGGCGTCCGAAGTCGTTGATCTTCCTATTTCTCTACGGCGGCCCAAGTCAGATCGACGTTTGGGACATGAAGCCCGAAGCCCCGGAAGAATTTCGCGGCGAGTTCCGCCCAATCCAGACGACGAATCCGGCCCTTCAGATTTGCGAACATCTTCCGAAGATGGCCAGCCTCGCCCAGCACTACACGATGATCCGCACGTTGCACCATGTCAATCGCAACCACCAACCCGCCGGCTGTTGGATGCTCACGGGCGTGAATCCGCGTAGCGACAACGCCTCGCAACTCAAACCTAAACGAGATGATCCACCCGCCCTCGGATCGATCGCCAGCAAACTCGCACCTGCCGAACGCAGCACCGTTCCGCCATTTGTTATGTTGCCGGCGCGACTGAACGACCAGGGTTCGTTTTTCAAGGGGCAATACGGCGGTTGGCTCGGGAGTCGATCCGATCCGTTGTTAATCCAGGGAGATCCAAACTCGCCATCGTTCCGAGTCGACGGATTCCAACAGCAAGAAGACCTTTCACCATCGCGCATGGCCCGTCGAAGAAACCTTTTGCAGCGACTGGACGCGGGACCACTTTCGGCAGAACGCGAAACACGCCCTCTCGGCCAATTCCAACAGCAAGCCTTTGATTTGATGGCTTCGTCTCGGGGACAATCGGCCTTTGACCTCTCGGCAGAGCCGGACCGAGTCCGCGAACGATATGGGCGAACGATGTTTGGCCAGGGTTGTCTTCTCGCACGGCGTTTGATCGAGTCTGGCGCCCGGGTCGTCACGGTCAGCGATTGCACTTCTGCCGGGCACCACGAGTGGGACACCCACAACAACAATTTCTCGCTGTTGAAAGAAAAACTGTTGCCGCGTCTCGATCAAGCGTACACGGCACTGCTCCAAGACTTGATCGATCGCGGAATGCTCGAAGACACCGTAGTTTACTTGGGCGGAGAGTTTGGCCGAACGCCACGAGTCGGACAGGGTGGTTTCTCGGGCTCGGGTGCTACGCCGAACGGTCGCGATCATTACCCCAATTGTTTTCCCGGGATCATCGCTGGCGGACATGTTCGTCCCGGCATTGTCCATGGTCGTTCGGATTCGAGAGCTGCATTCCCGACGCAAGATCCCGTCACCCCTGAGGATCTCGCCGCGACGCTGTTCGCGGCCATGGGACTCGATCCCCACGAGTTGCTCTACTCACCCGAAAACCGTCCGATGCCCGCGAGCCACGGGAACCCCATTCAGGCTATTTTGTCGTGAGTGTGATCGGAGAAGTTGCTTTTCCAAACGCCCGGCGGAGATCCCCCCAATGTTGAAAGCATTCCAAATTCTCTTTGTGGTAGTTCTCGGGTTGGGCTGTACCCCGCTCCTCCATGCCGAGAACCAAACCAAAGGAAAGCCCCTCCAAATTGTCATCGCCTACGGGCAAGGAAAGCGGCAGTTACAAGATTACGGGAAGTATCTCGAAAAGAACTTCCACGTCAAAGTTCACTTCGTCGAGGCCCAGAAATCCAAGAAGGCCCGCAAGGACAAGAAGCATTCCGAAACGCCTTTCCAGGGCATCGAAGCGTTTGCCAAGGCGGACGTCATCCTCTCAAACTTGTATCGGACGTGGGCACCACCGAAAGAGCTTGCGATTCTCAAGAAGGCATACACAACCAAGCCCGTCGTCGGGATGCGGAAGGCTCATCATGGTTTCCAGAATTGGCTCGAAGCTGACAAGATCGTGTTCGGTGTCGATTACCGAGGCCATTACGGAAATGCAAAAAATGGCTACCTCGAGATCGTCGAGAAGTACAAGAACCACCCCTTCTTTAAGGGCATGAAAGTGACCATCCCGGGCGGAGGATGTTACGGTCACCGAGATCCAGCCCCCGATCTTGAAGTGTATGCCATCGGCGGCAAGAAAGGGCAACCACCCCATCCACAAATTTGGTCGCGAGTGGTCAAACAACGCGCGAACCAACGAGTCTTCTACACCCGCTACGACCCGAACGATTTGGCCAAGAATCCTGGCGTTCGCGAAATGGTCACGCGGGCCATCTTTTGGGCGGCTCAACGCGACATTGAGAAAATGCGTAAACAGTAACTCGCCGAATAGAAATCACGATGGACTGGCTCCTTCCGCTCATTGTTGTTGGGGTGTTCGGATACTGCATCTGGTGGGCTGCGCGTCCGAAACCGGTGTTCCTGATCCGAATCCAGGATGGGCAGGCCCGTGTGACGATGGGCCAGGTCCATCCGGATTTTTTACAAGAAGTGAAAGAAATTTGTGAGGCGACCAGCGCCCGGTCTGGGACCATCCGAGGGATTCGGAATGGAGGACGGATCGTGCTGGAGTTTTGTTCGAACATCCCGCCCAAATGCCAACAACGCATTCGGAACGTGTGGGCGCTCTAAAGGAGATGCTCAAGTTGATCGTCGGTGAGCGGGTTCATGAATCGACACCCGACTTTCCAGTCGCCATGCGGTTGCGAAGTGGTGTGGGCAACCTTCGCTGCAAATTCGTGTTTCTCGTTTGTGTGCGGGTTCGAAATTTGGATCATGACCTCTTGACCAGCCGGGATCTTTCGCGAAAGTAGCAATCCCGCTCCGTTTTTCGACAAGTCGAGAACGAAGGCCCGCACAAAATCCTCTCGGTGGGGAGAGATCACTTTTCCAAGTGTGGCCGGCGCGCACTGGTAGCGAATGGTGGCGCGACGGTTGGTTGGTTCTTGCGAATTTGGATTATCGTTGGATCCGGTCTTTGTCTGCTTCTGCATACCCTTCTCCGTTCAGCCAAGACTTGCGCATTGCAAGCTATCCAAAGCTAGAACGCGATAGAGATTCTGTCAAATCCCACGAAATTTACGAGGCTTGAGTAGAAAAGAAGGCCGCTACAACCGATTCAGGTAGTACATTCCGTAAAGTTGCTAGGCACATCTTGCGCAGCTGACAGACGAGAGCAGCCCACAAGTTTGCGTGTTGTGCTTCGGTTACATCCGGAGAAAGAGTTGCTCAATCGCTCACTGGCGAGAAGGAAGCCATCATCGCCTCGCTCAGTTCGGAGATAAAATTACATCCGACGATCCAACTTCCAGACTCTCCCTGGTCGAGACGGACCACGCAGGCGAGGATCGTGTGAGAGATTCCATCCGGTGGAGAGAGCTTCAACGATAACATGGTGCCAACGTCGATGAGTCGCTGGGATTGGAACGCAATGCCGTTATTGGAGACATTCACGATCTCCACATCTTGTGGAAAAGCCGACGGGTCGTTGACAATTGTGTAGGTCGCTCGGACGTTCCAAAGGTAGCGTGGCGCTTTTCTCTGCTCGCGTATGGGTCGGTGTTCCTCGCCGAGGAACGGGGCCAAATCTTCTTCCGTCAAGGGCCGCGCGAACGTACACCCAACAATCCACACCTCCTCGGCGGCTTGGGACACATGAACAACGCAAGCGAGGACGGCATTCGATTCGACACCTCCTCGGCAGGGAAGATGCAACGTGAGAAGGTCTCCGGTTTCGACCGGTCGGTCGAGCGAAAGTTTCACGCCTCCGAGAGAGATATCCCTGACGCAAGCCGGGTGAGTCGTGGCTGTACGGGAACCAGCCGATTGGTAGGTGATGGGGTGATTCACGGGAAAACGGATCGAACTACGCCGTTCTTCTCGAACAGCTTGGAGCGATGGCTGTGTGGTTGTTTTCGGACCGAATAACTTTCGCCACAATGAAACAGCTTGTGCGAGCATTATCGCTCCTCGCATCGAATTCCGCCAGAGTACACCCTTCGTTAACTTTAGTGTACCGCATTGTTCCTGTCAAAACGCATTCGTCGGCTCCTGAGAACAACCTTTGACGCGAACCTCTGGAGTTCGTACTTTGTGTGGAATAATCTTGTAACCCATGAAGGACGCCGCGAATCCAGCCAACACAACGTTCCTTGCCCGAGCGATAAGTGTCTGACACCTCAGGAAAGGATCTCTCATGAGGCAGACTCCCGAAAACCATGACGAACGTCCGTCCTTGGAGCAAGACCTCGTCGAAGCTATCTCTGAATTGTTCGAAACCCAAGGTTCGCCCCTCACCGTCACCAAGATCGGGAATCTTCTCCCTTCCCGATTCCGAACCGTCCAACCGACCGATCTAGGAGAGGTGATCGAACGCCAAGTTTCGGCTAGCGTTTGGTACGAATATCCGAAATATCGCAGCAGGCAGTATCGATACTGGCACGAGCCTATGAACGTCCACCTGGCTCAGTTGCTCCAGACGTTGTTATGTGAGAAGCCATTGAGCTTTGCCGAGATTC
>CAYYUU010000679.1:0-4884 GCA_964474955.1 uncultured Alcaligenaceae bacterium
AGCTCGGGGTTGGGTTGGGACCGAAAACAAAAACAGCGATACCAAAGACAGGCGTTCTTTGGCGGAGCGAAAGGCGACACTCAAAAACGTGACTCTCCTATATCCGACGGCCCAAGGCCTGGGTTTACTTTCGAACCCTTGCGAGTTCTTCGCAACCAAGATACACTGCCCGAAGATGTTCTCTCGATGATCCTCTTTCCATGGCCTCGGCAAATGCACGAATTGTCCATCGCCCAAAGCTTGATCGAAGTCGCCTGTGACGCCGCGACCGAGAACGCCGCAAAGCGAATCACGAAGCTTCGGCTTCGAATCGGGCGGATGGCTGGAGTCGTCGAAGAGGCCCTTCGGTTTTCGTTCGACCTTGCCGCAGAAGGAACGGCTTGCGAAGGTGCGGCGCTCGACATCGAAGATGTGGCGGTGTCAGTGATGTGCCCGGCGTGCAACGGAGCGAAGGTGCTTGAGGATTGTTACGCTCTGATGTGCCCGACCTGCCAAACCCCCACTTCCCAAATCTTGACAGGCCAGGAACTGGAACTTGTTTCGCTGGAGGTCGCCGACCATGCAACCCCGTGTCCTTGAAGTCCGAACCAAGATTCTCAAGAAAAATGACGAACTCGCACGGGCCATGCGGACCGACTTTGCAGCACACGGAGTGTACGTCGTGAACGTCGTTTCCGGACCCGGTTCAGGCAAAACGGAACTCTTGAAACAAACCTTGACGGAACTCGCCAAGCAATATCAAGTTGCTGCCGTGGTTGGTGATTTGGCGACGGAGAACGACGCCGTCCGACTCGCGGCGAGCGGAGCCCCCGTGCGACAGATTCAGACCGACAGCGTTTGTCATCTTGAGGCGGATATGGTCGGCAAGGCCATTGCCGAATGGGATTTGAGTTCGCTCGATTTTCTGTTCATCGAGAACGTCGGGAATCTCGTCTGCCCGACGAGTTGGGATTTGGGGGAAGATTTACGCGTGCTCCTGATGGCCGTGACCGAAGGCGAAGACAAGCCGCTTAAGTACCCAACCCTCATCAACACCGCCGACGTCGTCGTGATCAGCAAGAGCGACCTCGCCGAACCCGTCGAATTCAATCGACAGCTGGCGATTGACAACATCCAACGAGTCCGACCCGGAATCCCCGTCATCGACGTCTCGGCCAAAACCGGACAGGGGATGGGCGAGTGGCTCGAGTTCCTTCGCGTACGTTCCGAGGCCAAGAAGCAACAAGTCGGCTCCGTCACTCCAGTCTCGGTAGAATAGTCACTTTTTGCTCGGCGAAAAGTGTCGGGGGGTTCTTCGGCGTGGAACACACACTCTGATTCCGTGTTCCTCTCCTCAGAAAATAGGCTTTTTGCCGCGATATTCCTCTCAACTCATCGCTCCTGCCCGTTTGTTTCGACTAATGCAAGCGTATTTTTTCGAAGTTCTTGACAGGAAATCTTGTCGGCCATTACCATTGCTTGCAATGAAACAGAGAAACAGGGAGCTGTAGGTAGAATAGTGACATTTATTTGTCTTCAACCGCGTTCCATTTGATCGGCATTTGCCACATCACCCATGGCGTTTTGGTGTGGAGTTTCGACGACCAACAATCGTCCGAACTTCACCGGAAACCACTTGACCCAGCCAACACAGAACCCCACGACCCGGCATTCGGGTCGGATGTCGGGAGGACTCTATGCGTTCTAAGTTGTTCGTCCTCGCTACGCTGCTCGCATTAACGGTCGCAACCCAGAGCGCCGATGCCTTTGGGAGAAAATACCGGATGCCGATGTACTTCGGCCCTCAAGCAGCCCCAATGGCCGCACCTCAGGGGCTTCCCTGGCTCCCAATCCTTACACGGATTGGCCTTCCGATTCTCGATCAATTTGTCCGCGACTGGACTGGAGGAAGTGTTGGCCTTTTTCCGGGACAACCACCACAACCTGGGCCCATACAATGCGAGTGCCCGACGGTTACTTTTACCCTCAGTTCGGAAGCGAGGACAGCCGTCGCATCGGCATCCACCACAGTGGACAATGTCGTTGCCACTTTTAATACGCACGTCAGAAACGGGGTCTTCAAGGCATTGCGAGCGGATACCGATATGATCAAGGACGTACCTGCCTCTAATTCGGGTACGAAGAAGCCAGCAGACAACAACCCACCTCTCGAGATGCTCCCTCTGAGTCTTCAGAGTGTTCAAGGGCGTGCCCTGGCGGGTAGCTACCTATTTTATGGTGGCGACGGGAAGCTCCGAATGAGATATCCTAATGGGCGAGTCGTAAGGGTAATGCAATTGGGCGTGGACCAGAAATAGCCAACTGCCCCAAGCGTTCTGTGCTGCTGGGCGTTCGGATAAATAGCCGTCTCTGCTTATTCCACAAATTCCTCGCCATGGGTAACGTTCCTGCGCCCATGGCGAGTCTTCTGTTCTCTCGCCAGACTCGCCTTTTCGTTTTCCTCGGTTCTACACCTCAAACCCACAAACGCCCCCCTTTTCCCAACTTCAGAGCAACCTCCCCGAACCATTTCTCTCTACTCTCGTTTCCGACAATTCCCCACTTCAACTCAACAGGTCTATTGTTTCATGACGATAGATTTGATGAGGTAATTCCGTGCTTCGAGAAATACGGGGCGTCAGGGAAAAGGTAAAGGACCCCCAGGATGTTTCGGTCCTTCTTTGCGAGTCAGTTCGCATCGTGCAGTCCCGTCCCTCCGCCTTTGGTCGATCACAACACAGGTCCGCAGGGCCTGTTCGATATCAAGGTGAACGGAACATGAAACCGGCAGGTTTTTCCGGGGAGGAGAGAATATGAAAGTTCGTTATCTGCTCATGTGCCTGATCCTGAGTGCCTTCGTGGGTGTGGTGGGAGAACTGCGAGCGGACGGCCTGTCGCCCGGAGAGCCTATCCAACTTCCCAAAGATGCCGGTCCCCCAGAACTTGGCGCTCCCCCGTCCCCGAACACGCCCGCCGAGCAAGTCCGTTCGCAAGCCCTTGCGGGACCGTGCGGTTGCGGTTCTCCAAGAATCGAATGCCCGTCTCCTCACTGTGAGGAGCCTGCCGAACATTGCTGCCGCCCTTGCTCGACTCCTTGTATTTCCCGAAGACCAGCGTATTCGCGCATCCGAACGCCCCGGCGAAAAATTATTGTGGAGATGTCTCCCCCGGAAGTCATCATTAGGCCTGCCGGTGGTACAGACTCCGGCCACGGGGGATTTCTGAAACGGTGTGGCCACTTCTTCAGTCGAACAGTGATCCGAAGCCACGGACACAGACCAACGGTGCCAGCAGCACCTCCCATGGTGTTTCAACCTCAGGCGTTCATGGTCCAACCGCAAACGTTCGCCGTCCAACCTCAAGCCGTTGCGGTCCAACCTCAGACGTTCGTTCAGCCGCAGATGATGGCCGTCCAGCCTCAAACCTTCGCGGTCGCCGCGCCCCAAATGCTTGGCGTTCAGGCGCAGGCCGTGGCTCCGCAACCCATGTTGCTTCAACAACCCCAAATGATCACAACACAAGCCATAGCCCCACAAACTATGGTCATTCAACAACCCCAAATGATCACGACGCAAGCCGTGACTCCGCAATACGTGGTTGTCCAGCCCAGACAACAGGCCGAGACGCAATTGGAAAAGCAATCCGCCAAGACTCAGAGCCTCGAAGGACAGGACGAACTCAACAAGACGTTGAAAAAACTTGCCGTCACGTGTGATCGCTTGGGCCAGGTTGTCGATGCTCACACCAAGATTCTCGTGGATCACGAAAAACGATTGAACGCGTGTGAGGCCGTACTCAAACAATTCGATGATCCCAACACGCCAAAGACGGAAACCGTGGCGGACGCTTGGAACGTTCTCAAGGGCGTCGTCAATGCCCACGGTGGTCACATCAACACGCTCAACCAAAGAGTGGAGAAACTCGAAAAGAAGAACTAGAGAAGATAAACTTGGTGGCGAAAAATAGACCCCCTAAATCTTTTCTTCCTTCGCCCCAAAGGCATCCGACCAAGGTAGATTGATATCTTCATCGAACAACAGACTTTCTCCGCGAACTGAGAAAAAACATATCGAAGCCGGCAGGATGGGAAGGTGCTATTCGACGCACGTTCCCATTCTCGTTGGATGGTCCTCGCGGCCACCCCCATTTCACCAATTCGACTAAACCACGTTCACTTTGAGACCGCAAGTTTGTGAGTGGCCGGAACCCCTCATCCCCAGCCTTTCCCGCTTCGCTCAGATCCGGTCCTCTCCCCGCAAGCGGGGAGAAGGCCAAGAAAGATAACACTGTGGGTGAGGGGAAAACTTTCGGTCTCAAAGTGAGCGCGGTTTAGGTTCCATCTTTTTTGGAAAAGTGGCCTCCCCTCAAGAACAAAACGAAGCCCGAAGCAATCATTCTACTCCGCTCTAAATCACAGACTTTCACCTTGCGCCTTCCCTGAAAGCAAAGGCCATAATCCACAGGCACATGCTCCCACCTTGTCAGGTATGCAAATAGTATCAATTGCAACAATAAAAACGCCGATAACCGATAAGGGGCAATCAGGGTCCATGCCAATTCGAGCAGTGATGCCAGAATTGGTTATCTTTCCGAGATGGAGCGTGAGAGATGCGTCGATGGACATTATTGATTCTGGTCGTCGGATTTGCAGGGTGCAAAACCCTCGGGGGGCATCAAAGCGCTCACGTGTCCCATTGCGTCCCGGAGTGCGGAGTCCCCCGGGACGACACTTGCGAATTACCACCGATCCGAGTGAAAATTCCCCGGCAAAAAATCATCGTCGAACAGCCCCAAGCCCCTCCACCTCAGCAAGCATACGCCCAGGCCGCCCCGCAGCCGCAAATGATGGCCCAACCGCAAATGATGGCTCGACCGCAAATGATGATGGCCCAACCGCAAATGATG
>CAYYUU010000680.1:0-4878 GCA_964474955.1 uncultured Alcaligenaceae bacterium
CCATCACGGGTGTCCAACGGGAGAAACAGGAGTGCCCAGCACCGGACCGCCGGTCCCCCGCGGCATTGGTTCATATTGCGGTGCAAGAAGCTGCACTTGGTCCCTCCCACCATATCGACGCGATGGAGAGCCCGCCCTTGGCTGGGCGAATCGCGACGAGCCCTGCCTCGGAGTCTGCCAGTTTCGCCCAGAGGAATCGGGTAGATGAGTTGGTTGGCGTTGATAACCACCCCCGAAGGTTTGGCCCACTTCCCTTTCTGTCGGGTCGGCACCACGCACAACTCGACCACGACTCGCCTCGGTCGCCGCTTGTGGAGGAATCGTGAGCCGGACAACAGTCTGTGGAGTTCGGTTTTCCGCCCTCGTCGCGACTTGCCGTTGCTGCGTTTGCTGTCCTTGAGGTTGCCGATCTTTCGCAACCTGAATATGTTGCTTTCCACGAGTTTTCGCGAGGTAATTTAACCAATCTCGTTCCAAGTGTTCCACGCTCTGTTTCCGATAATACGTCCAGACAGCTTGATCCCAACCCCGAGACATCCCGTGGCCCACGAAATTCAAAAACCGATGTTTCCCATTATCACCGCCCAGTTTCACGAGATAATCGGCAATGGAATATCCCTGAGCGTAAAGAGCAATCACGTTTCGTGGATATTCCTTGAGTCCGAATAATCGTCGCATCTGAATTCCTTGACGATTATTCAAAATGTCGCGAACGATCTTGTTGTGGCGAGTCCGTTCGAGGTCGTCTTCGGAGAGGACCGAACCACCCTCGTCGGCCCACCGCGGAACCGCCTGTTTGAATCGATACGCAAAGACGGTGTGCGTTATTTCGTGCGGCAGAACACTTGCAATCAGCCGGTCGAGTGGCCCTTGGATTTGCATTCGCTGGGACATGACAACGCCATTTCCATATCCATCTGTGCTGAATCCAAATGACGTGGCTCCACTCGGTCCGCCCATGGTCACGCGAACAGTCAACGGACACCGCTGCGGCCACTGGGGCATTTCGTGGCCAAGCCATTCGATCGCCTTTTGCTTTCGATAATACTCCGCCCACTGTCCCACTCGAAGGGCGATGTGTGGCGTTGGTGCATTCACGATGAAGTTTGGCGTGCGGTACTGCGCTCCCATGCAGGCAAACACAGAGACCAGCGCAAGGACGATTCGTCGGCGCGCGTTCATTCCGTTTGTCTCCTGTCTCGAACTCCAGGGAAAGTTATGTCTATAACTTCGGGTCGCTTTCCCGGATCAGTTGGTCTGCTTAAAACCTACCGCAAAACATGAGCCAAGCCACGAAAAGTGCTTCGGTTTTCACTCAAGTCTGGTCGTATCCTGCATCACGCATTAGTGTTACGGATCTTGTCAGTATCACCAACGAGTCACCAAGTCGCCCGAAGATTTTGTAAAGATTACCCTCGCCATCTGCCGACACTTTGCAAATTGGTCGAAAACCGTTACGACCAATTTGTTCATACTTCTCGTACATTCTTCCCCACATTCTCAGTCCTTCTTTCCCAACTTCTCATTCCCTGTATATATCTTTTCTAAGATATACGTTTCCCAAATAACCTGCCTTGAGTTCCAATGACAGTTGCTTTTCGCAGAGCGAAAAGTTCTTCGGGTTTGGTGACTTTTTACAGAGCGAAAAGCAACTTTCCAAAAACCGACTCCTCCGTATCCGATTCCGTAACATTCGCCCCTTTCACAACCCGTCACGGGAGTACACGCAATGGACATTGATTGGCCTCCTTTCCCAACGGACGAAGAAATCCTCACGGGGCCTGCGACCGAAAAAGACCTCGCGACCGGAAAAGCTGCGTTCATGCTCCGCAGTGAGGACGGGACCTTGGTTGGCAATCAAGTCAAGATGGGTTTACCAAGATTGGGGTTCCTCACGGAAGAAGATGGGGAGCCCAAACTTGGTGTCGTCATTCAGGTGGAAACGCAAGGCGAACACGTCCTTGTCGGAGTTCGTCACGCGGATGGTTCGTTCTCGGTTGGATCGGCGGAAGAATTCGAATCAGCTCCCAGATTTCTGGTCTTCTACAACAAACCGGGATTTGGCTTCGAACAGGGCAAGAACGAATTGGAAGAGGATGGTTTTGGTCGCGGTTGGTGTGTGGCCCAAAAAGCAAACGTGTTAGCTTGCGGGAACGACGAATCGCCTGTGTTTTTCTGTCGGCACGCGACTGGAGATATTGCTCAACAGGAACTCGGACCAATACTCCGGGAACACCAAGATGCCGAAGGACTCGCGGAATGTGATTCTGTTTTCGAAGTGAGTTTTCTCGACCTCGACGAAGCCCTTCACGAACTCAACACCCTTATGGAAATCGAGTGGACGTTACAAGACGCCACGAAGGGGTTCTTGTATTTGGAATGGAATGAACATTTCGCGGCCTACGAAGAAGATGAGTAGTTTGGCCTCATCACTTTCGGAGTTCCTCATGTCCTTCCGTTACGTTCTCCCACTGATCCTCGGAATGATTATAGGTTCGGTGCCTTCGGACTTGAACGCAGGCCCGTTCCTACTTCAACAACAAGATTCGTTGGTTGTGCAGTGCAAGAAACTCCACAAACTCCAGAAGGAAGTGAACACGGCAACGAGCAAGTGGTCCAAAGTTGTTGAAGCCAACCCCAAACGTATCAAGGCTCTAAAAGGACTCGCACGGCAGCAAAAGGCAATCGGAGCCAACATCGCACGAGTTATTGCAAAGTTGAGGGCCGAAGGTTGCATCGTGTTTGTGGAAGTCTTTGTCCTACTCCACGAAGACAGTATTCATGTGCAACGAGATCTTGCGGGAGGAAGAATTACCAAAGCCACAACAGTCCGGCAACAAGATCTCGTTGACACTTTCCAAGAGGCGATCCACGCCTTGCAGAAGAAATGAAACTAAAGCGAAGGACCGGTCGGTCTTGTCGGTGGGTGTCTCGAAGTTCCTAACGATGGAACAAGGCCGAATCGAAGTCGATGAACGGCCTTGTTCCACAAACTCACGACAATCACGAACGCAACGCATTATCGTTGACGAAACGCAACCGCCTTCGAACCGTTTCGCGTCGCCGGATCGAGATCAAAGCGATCCAGATTCATCACCTTGTTCCAGGCACCGACGAAGTCACGAACAAACTTCTTCTGTCCGTCGTCACTGGCATACACTTCCGCAATCGCGCGAAGTTGCGAGTTCGAACCGAAAATCAGGTCAACCGAGGTGGCCTTCCATTTCACCTTGCCCGTCTTACGGTCGACGGCTTCGTACTGATACTCGCCCTTCGGAGCCTTTCGCCACGTAGTGCCCATGTCGAGCAAGTTCACGAAGAAGTCATTCGTCAACGTCTCCGGTTGCTTCGTGAAGACACCATTTTGGGAGTCTTTGAAGTTCGCATTCAGGACCCGCAAGCCACCGACCAGCACGGTCATCTCCGGAGCCGTGAGCGTGAGTTTGTGGGCTCGATCGAGCAACAACTCTTCCGGGCGTTGATCTTGATCCTTCCCGTAATAGTTGCGGAAACCGTCCGCTCTCGGCTCAAGAACCTCGAAGGCGTCCACGTCGGTTTGTTTTTGCGAGGCATCTGCGCGGCCAGGTATGAACGGAACCGAAACGTCGTGCCCAGCCTTCTTGGCAGCTTTTTCGATCGCAGCACAACCGCCGAGAACGATCATGTCGGCCAGCGAAACTTTCTTTCCGCCTTTCTGCGAGTTGTTGAAGTCCTGCTGAATCTTCTCGAGTTTTTGCAAGACCTTGGCGAGTTGGGCCGGTTCGTTGACTTCCCAGCCTTTCTGCGGAGCGAGACGAATCCGTGCTCCGTTGGCTCCACCGCGTTTATCGGTCGTGCGGAACGTTGACGCGGACGCCCACGCCGTGGAGACCAGATCCGAAACGGAAAGGTCCGATGCCAGAATCTTCTTCTTGAGGGCTGAGATGTCGTTCTGGTCGATCAATTTGTGATCGACCTTCGGAATCGGATCTTGCCACAACTGTGCCTTTGGAACCCACGGGCCATGCAATCGCGAGACGGGTCCCATGTCACGGTGCAGCAATTTGTACCACGCCTTGGCGAAGGCCTGTTTGAACTCTTTTGGGTTCTTGTGGAATCGCTTCGAAATCTTGGCGTACACCGGATCGCGCCTCAGCGCGATGTCGGTCGTGAACATCATCGGGGCGTGGAACTTGTTGGGAATGTGAGCATCGGGCACAGTCTTCTTGGCGTCTTTACCTTTGGGCGTCCACTGCCAGGCACCGCCCGGACCCTTGATCAGTTTCCATTCGTAGCCGAGGAGGTGATCGAAATATCCGCTAGACCATTTCGTCGGAGTCGTCGTCCACGCTCCCTCAAGGCCGCTGGTGATTGTGTCTTCGGCATTCCCTTTTCCAAAACGATTCTTCCAGCCGAGTCCCTGCATTTCCAGGCTCGCGGCCTCGGGTTCGGGACCAACGTGCTTGTCGGGATTGGCAGCACCATGGGCTTTGCCGAACGTATGTCCGCCAGCAATCAGGGCAACGGTCTCTTCGTCGTTCATCCCCATTCGTCCGAACGCTTCGCGAGTTGCGCGGGCTGCGGCGAGCGGATCGGGCTTGCCTTCGGGGCCTTGCGGATTGACGTAGATCAAACCCATCACGGTGGCGCCAAAAGGCTTCTTGAGTTTGCCATCGGCGGTGCGACGATTGGTTCCCAACCACTTCGTCTCGGGACCCCAGTTAATATC
The DNA here is from genome assembly GCA_964474955.1 of uncultured Alcaligenaceae bacterium. GTDB lineage: Bacteria > Planctomycetota > Planctomycetia > Gemmatales > Gemmataceae > CAYRFQ01. The sequence goes on from CAYYUU010000680.1 coordinate 4,709, forward strand.
AATTTCGGGTTCCCAAACGTCTTCCCGACCGAAGGCAAAACCAAATGGTTCAACTCCCATCGACTCGATGGCGCAGTTCCCGGCGAAGACGATCAAGTCGGCCCAGGAATTCTTACGTCCATATTTTTTCTTGATCGGCCAAAGCAAGCGACGTGCTCGATCGAGGTTCG
>CAYYUU010000681.1:0-4875 GCA_964474955.1 uncultured Alcaligenaceae bacterium
CATATCACGGACATGAACATGAAGATCACCAAGGCCAGTGGATGCTTGGTAAACAGGATCACGAACAACAGCCCTGTGAGCATCCCAAAGTAAATCCCATCGAACGGAGCGGGGCCGCTGGGCAGGAAATCGAAAAGAGGGACGAGGGGAAAATTGCGCGCCGATTGCCATAAGTTAGGCGAGAGAAGGAATCCGCATAATAGTGCTACTGACGTGAAGTTCTTGAGTAGCTGTACACAATGGGTCTCGGCGCTGCGAGTAAGTTTTTGGGCTTTGTTGGGACTGGGAGTAGTCTGTTTCTGGTCCATGCTAACACTTTGGAATAATGAAAAATTCCCACACGGAGACCGGTTTACTTTTTCCGCTTCACGAATCGTATTTGCATGATTTTGGTAAGTTCGTTTTTCTTTTTGCCTGGCCTCATCAATACAAGCACTCGTTCGTTAGGATATTTTTGGGTCATCACTGTCTTCTGCACCATTGGCTTTCCGTTGGTATCCTTGGCTTGCGTCTTCCACCGGACTGTCTTCGACTTTGCATCGTACTCGCCAGTCATTTTCGCCGCGTAGGGTCCCTGGTCGATGATAGTCCCGACGAGTTTCTTTTTGTCCAAATCATATCCAACGATCGAATGGATTTTCATGGTCTGGCCCATGAACGTGGAATCGAAGTCGGATACGATCCAATACGCGCCATATGGCCGAATCTTTTCCACTCCCTTGAATTTGATCGAAGGTGATTTCGGTCCCTGCGGCCAGACCTCAATTTCCGCATCCCAAACTCCAACGTACGCCTTTAATACTTCCAATTCCTTTGGCTTCGGCTTTGCTTTTTTACTGGGCGATGCAAGAAAGGGCGAACAGGAAGACAAGGGCCGCGGATAGAGTAGCTCGAAGAAGCATTTTTTCCCCGCAAAAATGAGACATCGTGTAGAACTAAAGAGCGAGGTTACAATTTAACATCGAATTGCCGCGAATCCAAGCTCAGTTGATAGCGGTGCACATTCCATTCAATAACGTGAGATAGGATCGGATTTGACTAATCTCCCGTTGGTTACTTTTGACGAGAATCGCCTGACGTTTCTCATTTGCTGCAACATTTGTTGGAGAAGGCAACACGAACTTGAGAACCGTTGCCAAAGTTTGGACGTTGATCTGTTTGACCGAAATCAATGCAACGACACGTGTATCCTTGGGACAATCGGGCAAACGAAGTTCGTGGTGTATTGTCGGCGAGCCCCATACTTGGATGGCATCCGGCCTCACGACGACTACGCGAAATCCCGGAACGCCTTCATAAATTTGTTTTAGCAAGGTCGCCAACTGGCGGGCCTGGCCGTTTGGTACGGGATAAACCTTGTTTAAGGTTACGTCACGGACGTTGGTCTGGGTGCGTTTCGGGGCCGACCGCTGGACATGATTCTCGTCGGAAAGCCCAGGATAACTCAAGAGAATCGAAATCAACAGGAATGCTGATGCGCAGAGCATGGTTTTCCCTTCGTTCGTTTCGTCCTGGGGAAATTACAAGTGAAGTCTCGCTAATCGACAAACACGAACTCGTTACTACTCAGAAGCACACGAAGATAACTCGCCCATGCTTCTCGCGTTCGCCGATCAAGGGAAACACCCGATCTTTTGAGCGCTGAGCCAACCGCTTGCAGATAGTCCTTTGCCTCGTTGATTTCCGCTGCCGTCGCATGCCGTCCCATCGTTAAACGAAATGCCAGATCAATTCGCTTCTTCTGCGAAGACTCCGTTCTCATCATTCGATCCGCAAAAACCCTTGATTGTTCGTGCATGAACTCACTATTGAGCACGAATAACGCTTGCAGAGGTGATGTACTTACCTTGCGTTTGCCGGTGGCAACGTTGGTGTCCGCCCCATCGAAGATACCCAGATATGGATGCAAGCGGATGCGTTGTTGCATGAGGTAGATGCTACGTCGGCGACTCGGATAATTGGCGACAAAAGGCCGGTGCTGGGAATAACGCCATTTCCATTCCGCTGGGAAAGGATGTGGACCGCCGCGAGTTCGATCGAGGTTGCCACTGACAGCAAGGATGGCGTCGCGCATTTCTTCAGCGCTGATCCGGCGTCGGTTGAACGTCCAGAGATAACGGTTGTCCGGATCCTTGCTCGACAGTTCTGAGTTTTCAATGCACGACATTTGATAGGTCCGCGACAGGACTATCAACCGGTGCATTTTCTTGATCGACCAACCATTGTTTACAAAGTAGGAGGTGAGGTAGTCCAACAACTCTGGATGCGTTGGTTTGGTGCCGCGCGAGCCAAAATCATCCGGCGTGCGGACCAAGCCCTTGCCGAAATGATGTTGCCAGACGCGGTTGACCATCACGCGGGCAGTCAACGGGTTCTTCGGATCGGTCAACCATTTCGCGAGGTCCAAACGCCCACTACCTTTCTCAGTCGCGGGCACCTTCTGACCGCCCAAGATTGTCAGGAATCCACGCGGAATCTCCTTCCCAAGATTTTCGCGATTGCCTTTGATGTGGAGTCTGGCGTTTCCGGTTTCTCCCGCCTTCCCCGCGTTCAAATCTTCTTCGTTTCGCTTTCGTGTCGGGTTTGCTGGCCAGTCTCGGACCGCATAGGCCATATCGAACTTCGGTAACTTCTTGACCAAGTCGTCTCGCTGTCGTTGCAACTTCCGCCAACGCCCGTTAGCTGCATTTTTTTCTTTGCCGGTATCCAGTTTCGTGACTCGCGAACGAACACGAAAAATCTCGAAGTCTAATTTCTCCATACGTTGGAGATACAGCCGCAACTCTTTCAACCGGCGTTTCGACACGAGCGGCACATGGTCTTCCCGATGTCTGTAGATTTCTGTGCCGGGAAAAGCGTAGCGGGTACTTTCAAAGATGCCATACAGCGCGTAGTAGTCTTCTTGGGGAATGGGATCAAACTTGTGATCATGGCAACGCGCACAACTGAGGCTCAGTCCCAGAATCGCTTTTCCCACGTTGTCAATCGTGTCATCCAACGTGAGATGAAACTCTTCTCCGAGAGAGGAAAACCGCCGACTGAGGGCCAGATAGCCTGTCGCAATGATTTGTTGGAAGCGTTGTTTGTCGTTCTTCGCCGGCAGCAAATCACCGGCGATCTGTTCTCGCAAAAACTCATCATATGGTTTGTCGGCGTTGAAACTATCGATGACGTAGTTGCGATAACGATAGGCTTCGGGGATCGGAAAATCACTATTACAACCCGCTGTGTCGGCATAACGAACGACGTCCAACCAGTGCCGCCCCCAACGTTCGCCATAGTGCGGAGAGGCAAGCAATCGATCCACTAATTTTTCGACCGCCGCTTGCGACTGAGTTTTGTAGTCTTGCAAAAACGAATCGATTTCTTTTGGCGTTGGTGGCAGGCCAATCAAATCAAAAGTGATTCGACGAACGAGAACTCGCGGGTCGGCAGGCGGTGCGGGTTTCATCCTTTCCGTTTCCAACCTGTTCAAGATGAATAGGTCCACGGCATTGTTCGGCCATCGATCATTGCGAACACGTGGAAACTCGGGCTGCCGAACTGGTTGAAACGACCACCAATTTTTGCCCCCTTGATACTTGCCCGTTTTCGCAACCGTTACGACGGATTTGCGAGGGTCGGGAGCCCCCATGCGAATCCAACGCACCAACACGTCGATTTCTTGTTTCGGAAGTTTCTTTTTCGGCGGCATCTGGAAGAGAGGATCGGTGTGTTGAATCGCTTTGATGAGGAGGCTTTTTTTCGGATCGCCAGGAACGATTGCCGGGCCTCGTTCGCCACCTTCCAGAACTGCGGTGCGGGAATCAAACACCAGGCCACCACGCGACCTCTTTGATGTATGGCTGTGGCAGCGGTAACAATGTTTGACCAGGATAGGCAGAACGTCCTTCTTGAAAAATTGCAGTTGCTTGGGCGTCCACTTGGCTTGAGATGGTTGCTGTCCGGTTCCCCCTTTTCCGTACACCGGAACAGCACAACTGAGGATGAATAACGCACACACGCCAAGAGTTATGAGGTGCATCCACTTCATGATAATTCACCAATTTTGGTAGCGTCTAATTTGGATCATTGTACCTTGAGAGTAGTGGGTTGTCCAAACACGAAAGACAACGATGCTCCGAATAATGAACACGGTGGGCGTTGTGATGTTGCGACGAGACGAAGACCTTTAAACGGAGGAGCACCTTTGATGACTCGGTTTCCTCAGCGTACAAACATCTCGGTTCTGGTTACCCTGCTCTGCATAGCCGCTGTTGGGCAGGCGGATGAACCGAACCCATCGCAGAAAGACGTCAAGATTGCAATTACGAAGTCCCTTGTGTTGCTCGAAAAGGGCTCAGCCGGTTCTGCCAAACGCCGCGGATGTTTTACATGTCACAATCAGGCACTGCCCGTGTTCGCTTTCGTTGAGGCACGTCAGCGAGGCTTCACAATTGACGAAGAGAATCTGGAGTTGCAACTCAAACACACGGCCGCGCAATTGCGGCGACGAAAAGCCGGCTTGCTCAAAGGCCGCGGAAAGGGCATTATCGATGCTTACGGCTTGTGGACCCTTGAGGCGGGTGGCTGGAAAGCCGACGAAACGACAGCAGCGGCAGTGCGTTTTCTACTTCAGAACCAAAAATCAAAAAACCACTGGAGCAATCCAAGTGGAAGACCGCCATCGATTGGCAGCGACTTTACGACGACTTACGTGGCCCTTCGCGGGCTCGCTGCCTTCGGCACAAAGCATCAGAAACAGCAGATCGAAGAACGCACAAAAATCGTGAAACGATGGGCGCTGGGCGCGACTCCCAAAGACACCGAAGATCATGTGTTTCGCCTGCGTATTCTCTCTTACGTGAACGCTGATCAGAAGACCATCGCGAGTGG
>CAYYUU010000682.1:0-4866 GCA_964474955.1 uncultured Alcaligenaceae bacterium
AGGTGCACGGTCGTGGTAAGATCATCACTGTCATCCCGGCTCACCTTGAGTACGAGACAGCGACTCGCCACTACGCGCACATCGACTGCCCGGGCCACGCCGACTACATCAAGAACATGATCACAGGTGCCGCCCAGATGGACGGAGCTATCCTGTTGACGGCTGCCGACGACGGTCCGATGCCGCAGACGCGAGAACACATCTTGCTCGCGCGTCAAGTCGGCGTGCCGAAGCTCGTCGTGTTCATCAACAAGGTCGACCTCGTCGAAGACCCCGAGTTCCTCGACCTCGTCGAAATGGAAGTTCGTGACTTGTTGACCATGTACGAATATCCCGGCGAGGACGTCCCTGTGATTCGTGGCAGCGCCTTGCCCGCCCTCGAATCCAAAGGGCAAGACGACGAGGCGTGTGCTTGCATCGACGAGTTGATGAACACCCTCGACACGTATTTCGACGTGCCCGACCGAGAAGAGGACAAGCCGTTCTTGATGAGTATTGAGAACGTCTACCAAATTGAAGGGCGTGGTACGGTCGTGACGGGACTCATCGAACGAGGTACCGTCTGTCTCAACGACACAGTCGAGATCATCGGCCTGACGACGGACGTTCGCAAGACCGTTGTGACGGGCATCGAGACGTTCCACAAGCCCGTCGAAAAGGGCATTGCCGGTGATAATGCTGGTATCTTGCTCCGGGGTGTGAAGAACAACGAAGTCCAGCGCGGCCAAGTCCTCGCCGCTCCGGGTTCGATCAACACGCACACCTCGTTCGAGGCGAGCCTGTACGTCTTGAACAAGGACGAAGGCGGTCGACATACTCCGTTCTTCACGGGGTATCAGCCGCAGGTCTTCTTCCGAACGACGGACGTCACTGGGAAAATCGTCTTGCCGGATGGCGTCGAGATGTGCATGCCTGGTGACCTCGTGCCGACGAGCCGGATTGAACTACGCTCCGACGTGCCTGTGGCCCTCGACGAAGGCCAACGGTTCGCCGTCCGCGAAGGCGGCAAGACCGTCGGCTCGGGCGTGGTCACGAAGGTCATTGCATGACCAAACGTTTGTAACTTTAACCAAGCATCATGGTTGATTCTCACGAGTCAACCATGATGCTTTTTTGTTTACTGATATTTTTTCTTCACATGCCAGTTCGTCCGATATACGTTTTTCTCACCACTCAAAACCTGTTCTTTTTGTTCCATCCAATGAGTCCAATCACTTTCCCCAACTGACATTTCCCACTCATCTCGTTTGAAGGGAATGGCCTGCACCAGCGGTGTCCCCTTCTCCAACCGATGCACGACCTCCGGCGTTGAGTCAAGCAATAGCATCGGGAATGAAATATTGTTGTAGTAAGTATCAGTTTCGACGAGTCCGCTCAGCGCATAGAACGGATAATTGAGACAATTAAGAGGTGGCACAAATAATGTCGAATATCCCGGTGGCGTGCGGATGATCCATGGGCTATCAAATTTTACGACGGAATAGTTCTCGAACCAACTTCCCGCAAACTGGTCTTTCGTGTGGAAGCCCAAAAACGGAAGCCCCGGCCCCCGCTTGTCCCATTCGTGGAGTTCTCGCAAACGAAGTTCGGCCCAGTCTGGAAACGGAATCAGATACCCGCAAGTCATGCTATCCATGAACGGTGGGCAACGTTTAACAGTTTGCTTCCCCATCTCTGATTCGGGAACCATCCCGCGCACCCAAGGTGGGACCCCTTGACTGGCCGGATAAGGCGTGGCAATGTTCTCCCAATCCGCGTAGCTTTCTGCTGTAAGTTGGGTCCGCGTCAAGGGACGATCTGGGCGAAGGAATTCTATCTTCATCTTACGACCTGGTCTTCCTCTCGGTTGGGGAAGAAAGTAGTAGGCACACGGGGAACGAGAAATAAATGATTGTCCGGTTTTTGTCTTTCGTAGGGTGGGGCAAGCGAGCCGAAGCGAAGCGCTCGCACGCGAAGCGTGCAGGCAAGTGCCTGCACACGACCACCATTTTCTTGCGGGTTTCGAAACCAAGGTGGGCCTTCGCTGTGTTGTCTTTCGGCTCCGGAGTCGCACTGCTGCTTCGCAGCATGCAACTCCTTCGCAGCGCACGCGCTGCCGCTTGGCCCACCCTACAAAAAACGGACAACAATAAATTTCGCGTTCCCCGTGTGCCGTTTATCTTTGTCTTGTAGTGTCGCCTTTTGCTCCGCGAAAGGACGCCTGTCTTTGGATTTTCGTAGCAGTCCCACTCTGTGTGCGTCCGTTTTTTTCGCATCGACACTCCGTGTATTCTACTTCGGCTTGGTATTTCTCGTCGTGGGAATCATACATTACTCGGTCTTGTTTGCAACCGGAGCACATTCGACCCAATGTGTCTGCACATTCTGACCTGTGGGAATCATCCAATTCACAACTTTGTCGGTTGACCGTTGACTCGGAAATACATGAGCAGCCTTATGTTTCCCTTTGGCATCCGACCAGGAATATGTTACTCGCGTGGCATCTTGACGAGCGACATCATAAAGCAAATGGGCTTCGCATCGCGCATATCTGTGGCGACCTGTGTTGCGAAAACGCACTTGCACTTGCGATATATGCTTTTCTCTCACGTCCGTTGAACCCCAACAAAAACTTTGAGACCAGAAGTCTTTGGGCTCGTAACCCCTCCGGATTATTCTCCAGTCCTTGACAACTGGCTTCCAAGTTTTCCCATTATCGTTCGAATAGTCGATAGCATATTGTACATTCGGCCTGGGAGGATTTCCAGACATAACATGAGCCGCAGCATATATTGCCTTGATGGGTCTCCTTCTTGGTGTTATCAGTTGCAAAGTAACCTTGGGAGTGTTCAACTTCCCGGCAATGACATGTGTTTTCGCTTGGGGTAAGTTCGGTCCTGCCGACACAACAGCTCGACCACTGGCCGCAAACGATATCTTGGTCCCTTTATCACGCAACCGAGGCAAGATCGAAGAGTTTGCCTGACAAACCGTCATCATCGTCAAATCTGAGTCCTTGAGTTTCTTCGCACTGGTGCCGAACTTGATCCAGTATTGCCGATGGCCTTTGACGAGATCTGTGAGATCCATCCCATCAACAAACTTTCCACACTTTTGCCAGGAACCTCCCTGGTCAACAGAGACGAAGACTCGGCAATCTGCTTTCCCTCGCAAGACGAAACCGTTGCGGCACCCTTTGTCGTAGATTCCCCAAGCCTTGTTGTTCGGTGGTGTGGCTCCAATAATATACGGGGTATAGAATTCGAAAACGATATGATCGTCGCTCTCTCGAATGACACCTTCTTTGTAGTCTTCTGTGTGAAAATTTGGTTTATACGTATAAACAGCGTTGGCATAACGAGCTTGTCCGGGCTTGCGACCCGAGCCCGTGCGTGACTGGTACATCTTCTCCGGTTGGTTCACCCAGGTCTCCGCGCGTTCCGGTCCGGCTATGCCTTTGGTGTTGTAATTGCGTCCCCAAAACACATATGTCTTTCCATCTGCCAACCCCGGCTGAAAGTAGCGGCGTAACGTCTCGCCTCTGCGGAGATATACCATAGGAGGAGGACCACTATATCCCGCCAGGTACTCCGCAGATCGAAGCTGTTTGTAAGAGCCTCCATCTCCTGGACTGAGTCCACAGACGAGCCATCCGTTTTGATGTTTTGCACTCTTCTTGCGTCGCGCGAGTTGTTGCCAGTTTTGATAGACTTCTTGAATCGATAATAGAGCCGTCCCTTTTTTGTTGAAGATGACAGTCGACAAATCATGATCCAGAAGAACCCATTTTCCGTTCTTGTAAGGACCGCCTTTCAAAAACACCTCAAATGCAACGTGGTTACTCACTCCCACACCGCGTGCCCTGCCCGGCCCAAATAACGCTTCCATCTCAGCAATCCACTGAGAGTGCGTCGTTCCGCAAATCCCAAAACCATAGGCAAACAAACCGGTCCAGTATTCTCTCGGACGAATATCTCCTCCCTTTCGGAATCCCTGCCCCCAAAAGTTCTCGCCGCCTTGTTCTCCGTGATAGTAATGCGTGTTCCGCCAAAGCCAGGCCGCGAGAGCCTTCTCCTGATCTGTTTTCGGGTGGACTCCAACGACCTGTTTATAGAGTTCGGCTTGCGTCGCAAACAAGCGATCAAACGTAGAGCAAGCTAACTCACCAGGATACCATGGATGATTGGTGCGGATTTGTGGATCTCCGACTCCTGCTTGGAGGAACGGTGTCACAACCAACTGCACTGCCAACGCCAAGCAACACGATCGGATATAGATCATGATGTTTTTCTCATAGAAGGGGACTGATTTCTCTGATAGATTGAGAGCATATCGAATGTAACTTGTTTCCCCTGGATTGCAACTGTTTTGAGCCAGATGAATACATTCAAACTCGTATTGAAATATCTCCTCGGGTTCCTTTTCGTCGGTGCGGGAATCAACCATTTGCGCGATCCCGAGTTTTACACCAAACTCATGCCACTCTGGCTCCCGGCCCACAAGTTTCTGGTGCTCCTGAGTGGTGGAACGGAAATTCTCGCTGGTGTGTTGCTCTTGATTCCGAAAATGTCCCGTCTCGGAGCATGTTTGGTCGTGGGACACTTGTTGATCTTTTTCACAGTCCACATCGACATGATCGTCCGGGCCGAGGCGTTCCCTGAGATTCCGCTTTGGGCCTTGTGGGTCCGGTTGGTGTTCCAGTTCGTGTTTTTAGCTTGGGCTTGGCCCTTTGTCGGCTGGCCATTGTTCGAAAAGACCAGCACAGCTAAGTCTTCCTAGAGCGGTTCACGATTGGTTTGGGTACGGGCTCTTTTTCAAAGTCCCTCGCCCCGCTTGCGGTGAGAGGGATTTAGGGTGAGGGGGCTTCCGTGGGGCTCGCCAACCTCG
>CAYYUU010000683.1:0-4866 GCA_964474955.1 uncultured Alcaligenaceae bacterium
CCCGCGAGTTGCCTCGGCTTTTTCTGAATTTCCATCAAGGCGAGCGCCCCGAGGGCAATGGCTGTGAGTGTCCCCACGATCGTAAATGCCCCGACCAAAGCCGCCGTCAAACTCATGAGGGCAAGTAAGCTGGTCTGTCGGGGATCGGCAGGCGCGACGGGGATGTCGAGCGGAGCATTACAATCGGGGCACGGTATGGTTTTCCCCGCGAAGGTGCCATCGACTTCCAATCGGGCGGAACACTTGCAAGTCAGAGCTATTGTCATCTCACTTCCCACGGCGTCGCGAAGAGAGTCTTAGTTTAACTAACCCATTGTATAGTGGTTCGGCCAACTTGCAAACCGCGACTCGGTGAGTCGACGCCGGGCGGAGCAGTCGCGAATTGTGAAATGCAATGATTACTCCGGCAACGGCTTGTCCTTCGTCTCCGGCGCGAACGGCAACACCAATAATCCAAACGCGAAGACGATACACATTGTCAGCCCCGCATATCGCAATCGCTCGACCCGTGTCCCTTCGAAAACTTCGTTGATCAACAACGCCAGCAGCGCCGGTCCGAGCGCCGCCACGAAACGCCCGACGTTATAACAGAAGCTCGTGCCGGTACTCCGTAAATGTGTCGGGAATAACTCAGGGAAGTAAATCGCATAGCCCGCAAACAGGGATAACTGACATATCCCCATTAATGGAATCATCCAAAAGACTTGGCTGAAGTCGGTGAGGAACAACAACACATTGATTGTACTCGCGGCACCGAACACGAACGCAATGGCAAACGTGAGCTTACGTCCTATCTTCTGCGTTACTATCCCAAACGTATACATACCGACGAACGCCCCGAGGTTGAGCATGAATGATGTGATGCCCTTCCACCAAACAACTTCGCTGCCGACCTCCTTTTCAATTGGGGCGTAGACTTCCTTATACGTCGCTTCCGGGGTACTCTTCTTGATGGGTGTGAATGCCCGCTTCAGTCCCTCGTTCTCCACTTCCGTTTGGAGTTTGTCGCCCTCTGCTTTCGTCAACTTGTTGCTACTCACTCGAGCCGCGATGGCTTCGCGGGAGAACCGAGCCTCCATGATATTCCCGACCAAGTCGAACATGAAGAACCCGACGGCCCACAAACCCACGACTCCCGAAAACGCCATCGTCATCCCGATCAGGGCATGCTTGCGCCACGTCGGATGACTGAACAACTCGCGGTACGATCCAAGTTTTTTACTCACCACGCCTTCGTGCGAAGCCCTTTGCCATGCCTCTGGTTCCTTCAAACGACGACGAATCACCAGAGCCAACAACGCCGGGACAGCACCGACGACGAACATCGGACGCCAGATGCTATCCAGAATTCCGGCGCCTTTGAGTTGCCCCATCCCGATGGCAATGAGAGCCGCGCTGATGTTTCCGATCGCCGACAGAGCCTGCAACGAAGCCAGAGCATAAGGCCGGGCCCGACGCGGCATGACTTCGGCCACGAGAGCCACGCCGACGGCGAACTCGCCACCGACCCCAAGCCCGGTCAGAAAGCGATAGATCGCAAAATCCCAAAAGCTCACGCTCAACGCACTCAGACCCGTACAAGCGGAGTACATCAGAATCGTGATCACCATCGTCTTGGCCCGACCAATACGATCGCCAAGAATGCCGAAGAACAAACCGCCCGTCGCCCAACCAAGTAAAAAGATGCACGTGGCGTATCCCCCCGCAGCATCCACGGTCCAGATGGAATCCTCCGGCAATAATTCACTCATGGCCGGCTGACGAGCCAACAGGAATAATTGTTGATCAAGGCAATCAAACAACCAGCCCAAAGCGGCCACGATCAACACAAACCAGTGATACCCCGTCAATTCCTTGTACCACGGTCCCTTCCCAGAATCGCCCTGCTCAAGCGGCGGCGGAACGGGAGCCGGTGCCACGTCGGGTTGAATGCCGGTTTCGCCCGGTTTGGGCTTGCCCGCCTGGACTTGGTCTTGGGGGTCGGGATTATTGGGAGGTTGTTCGGATGACATCGTAGTGTATCTCCAACGGTCAGGAAAATATCGAAGATAAAGCAAGCCAACTCCCGTGTCATGCGTTATCTGTGGAGAATGTGGAGAGCCGCCAAAAATGGAGGAGGCACACTCGAGCTACGATCCAAACAACCGAAAAACTTTGCGTGGTGTGAAAAGCAACTTCCCAAAATAGAACTCTGAGTATCCGATTGCCCTCGCACCAAAAGCCTTTGGCTTTCTTCTCTTCCCTCATTTGTGAAGGAGTGTTGAGCCTCTACCGAATTTTGGAATTTCAGCCCATTTTCGGAAAAGCCGTTGAAATATTTTGGAATTCCAGCCCTGTCTTCCTTGCGCTCTTGTCTCGCAGAAAAACACCATATTTTGATTCTTCTCCTACAAATATGGTTAGATACTCCCTCTCACACGCCCAGGAGCAGACAACGCCATGACCGAACCCAACACGACATCATCCCCAAAAAAGGCCCCCACAGTCGTTGTCGTCGGCGGTGGATTTGGAGGTCTTCAAGTCGTGCGTGCACTCGCGCGTGCGCCCTTGCAGGTCGTGCTCATCGACCGCGAGAACTACCACTTGTTCCAACCATTGCTCTACCAAGTTGCCACCGGCGGGCTTTCTCCGGCAGACATCTCCTCCCCGTTGCGGACGATCTTCAAGGGGCAAAAGAACGTCACGATACTCCACGACGAGGTTCAAGATTTCGACACCGAAAAACAAGTCGTGGTCACTCGGAAGACCCGTGTGCCGTATGACTATTTGGTCCTCGCGACGGGCTCGCGGGCGGCCTATTTCGGCAACGAGCACTGGGCCAAGGATTCCCACGGGCTCAAGTCGATCGAAGAAGCTCTCGACATCCGCAAGCGAATTTACGGCGTGTTCGAAGAGGCCGAGTGTCTGGCCGTGGCAGGCATCGAGAAACGACCCAACCGATTCATCCTCGAAGGCGGAGGTCCACCGGGCGTCGAGATGGCCGGAGCGTTCTGCGATCTCTCACGCCACACACTCCGGGTCGAATTCAAGCACATCGATCCGACAAAAGCGGAGGTGCTCCTCCTCGAAGCTGGAGACCGAATCTTGGCCGGATACGACGAATACCTCTCGGACAAGGCAGAGGCCGAACTCGAAAGCATGGGAGCCCAGGTGCGGACTAACTGTATGGTGACGGACATTTCCGAATCGGGCGTGACGTTCAAGAACGAACAAGCCGAGGAAGAATTTCTCAATGCCGACTGGGTCCTCTGGGCCGCGGGAGTTCGGGCGTCGAGTTTATCGAAGAATCTCCACGACCAGACCGGCGCGGAACTCGACAAGGGCGGACGCATTCGCATCGGCAAGGATCTAAGCATTCCCAATCATCCAAACATCTTCGCCATCGGAGACATGGTCCTTTTCATCGACGAGGAAACACAGAAACCTCTGCCCGGTGTGGCTCCCGTCGCCATGCAACAAGGTTATTACGTCGGCACAAAGATCGGACGTCAGGTCATCGGCGAAGACACCGAAACGCCGTTCGAGTATTACGACAAGGGCATGTTGGCAGTGATCGGACGGGCGGCAGCAGTCGCCGACGTTCGCGGTTGGAAGTTCACGGGCTTTTTCGCGTGGTTCGTGTGGCTCTTCGTCCACTTGATGTTCCTCGTCGAGTTCCAGAACCGTGTATTGGTATTCATCCAGTGGGGTTGGAACTACTTTACCCGCAATCGATCTGCCCGGTTGATCACGAACACGAGAGAATCGCGATCCAATTGATCCCCACAAAGAAAATCAAGCTCGTCCAGAGAACGGCATGGGAGCAAGGCTCTTTTTTTCTTTGTCCTTCGTTCTGAGCCAACCTCGGTCCTCGATCGATCCACCTTGCGAGTTTCCGATCAAGTCGTTATCCGCTCAAAGGAAGACTCTTCGCAACTCTCCTTGAGGTAATGACAGGGAAAGTGGATAGAATGCGTTCGTCCAGATACAACGTTCTGACATTCGTTCTTCTCACTCTCACAGGTTGTGGAACGATCCATAATTTGAAGGACCCACCGGACGGACATACGTACGTCGGGATGGGAAGTTGTTATCCCTTCGGTGGGGTGACTCGTTCTGGTCTCTTGGCGTGCGCAGGTCCACCCCTCGGAGTGGTGCAAGTCGTGTCCGGAAATGCCTCCATCTGCCGGGGAGAAATCGTCTCCGGCGCCGAGGAACTTGGCAGCGGCATGGCCCTGACGTCCATGGGGTTGCTTGCGATTGCTGACACCCCGTTGTCACTCGTGGGCGACGTTGTGACATTGCCAATCGTGTATGCCCGCACGAGAAAGTCCTGGTGGACAACGTCGTGGAGTGAAGAAACGCTTCTCCTGGAGCCTGGATTGGAGACGACGCGAACGGACAAATCGATGGAAACGAGCAACACGGCGGGCCAAAGAAGGAAGTGATGGCGGGCTAGCTCCCAATTCTCAGTCGAAGCACACCGGATGAGACCTCACGGTAACCTCCGAAAAAATGGTGATCCACGCCTCGGAAGAATTCGACGCTATCGTTATCAACCGTAAATAACAATTTCTCCATTGTGATCGGTTCGTCAGAGCGTCGCCTTTCACTCCGCGAAAAGACGCCAAAGAGATGCGTTCTTTCTCTGGGGATGCGAAATCCATCGAGCGCACCTCCTTTGGATAGGTCGCATTGGTTTTGGGGGCTTTCCAGTTTCCAACAGGCCGTATCGCTGTTTGTGTTGTCGAGCCCAAGCCCGATCTATTCTCAGAAGTTCCCAACCGATGACTGTGTCGAAATACCAAATTCGAGACGGGGACGGGAAATTAGGTACACAAAAAACACAAAAATCCCCAACATCGGATTTTTGTGTTTTTTGTGTGC
>CAYYUU010000684.1:0-4865 GCA_964474955.1 uncultured Alcaligenaceae bacterium
TTAAGGATTGGTTTAGAACCGCGGAGCTGTGGCAGATTGCAGGCGTGGCCGTCAAGCCGCGTGAACGTGAGGGTTGCTCCTTTGTTACGCAGGCTGACGCTCACGTCTACTTGATGTCGCCACTCCGTGGCTCCGAAAACAATATCGCAACAACTCTTTCCCTCAACCCTCAACCCTCAACTTTCCTACTATTCCCTGTTCCCTCATCGGGCTCGGAGTCATCGCACATGCTCAAGCGTCTCGAGATGGTCGGCTTCAAGAGCTTTGCGGACAAGACGACGTTCGAGTTCGGGCCCGGCATCACGGCAATCGTTGGCCCGAATGGTTCGGGCAAGAGTAACGTCGTCGATGCCGTCCGTTGGATTCTTGGCGAACAAAGCGCGAAGAGTCTGCGTGGCGGCGAGATGACCGACGTCATCTTCAACGGCTCGGCTTCCCGCAAGAGTTTCGGGATGGCCGAGGTCAGCATCACGTTCGACAACTCCCGACAGCTCCTTGCGAGCGACCAATCCGAACTTCGCGTCACCCGTCGCGTGTATCGAAGCGGCGAGGGCGAATACCTCATCAACAACCAACAGTGCCGCCTTAAAGACATCAAGGATTTATTCCTGGGTAGCGGCGCCGGTGCCGATGCCTATTGCATCATCGCCCAGGGAAAAGTCGATGTGTTGCTCCAGGCATCCACGAAAGAACGCCGGACGATCTTCGAAGAAGCCGCCGGAATCAGCCGCTTCAAGGCCAAGAAGAACGAGACGCTCCGCAAGCTCCAGCGCGTCGACCAAAACGTCGAACGACTCCGCGACATCATCGAAGAAGTCGAAAAGCAACTCCGCAGTGTCAAGCTCCAGGCGTCGAAAGCCCAACGATATCAGGAATATAGCGTCCGACTGAAGCAACTCCGCGTTGGGCTCGGGCTGCAAGAATTCCACCACTTGTCCCAGAAGTTGGCGATTGAGGAAGACACGCTTTCTCGATTGCGGCACGACCTCGACACGCGAGGCGAACAAGTTACCACGTGGGAAACGCAACAAGCCCAACTCGAACACGACCTCGCCCAACTCGACGAACAAATGCGAGGCGAAGAAGCCGCGCTCGCCGAAGCCCGCCAAAACATCAACACCCAGCGGATGACGTTCTCCCACGAACAAGAAACGTCGGACGACCTCGCCGACGAACTGGCAAGACTCCGCAAGACGATCACAACGTTCCGCAAAGAATCTTCTGCCCTCGAAGCCGAAATCAACACGGCTTCCCACTCGCTCGAAGAGGCCCAGGAGCAAACCGGATCGCAGCGGCAAAAGGTCGAACTCCTCGAAGAAGGTTTGGAAGCGATTGTCGCTCGGCTGGCCCAACTCGATCAGCAATTGCAACACGACAAGACCGCTCACCTGGAGCAAATGCGACTCCACGCTCGGCTCGAAAACGATAGCGTCAGTTACAAGGCCCAGGTTGACAACCTAGAGCGAGAACTCCGACGACTCCGGGCAGCATCGGAACAGGCCGCCGAAACGCTTGCGTCGATCGACGTCGAACTCCAGGAATTGACCGAAGCCGATCAACAACTCCAGAATCGTCTGGCTCAATCGCGAGACCAACTCGGGCACGAACAACAAGAGCGTGATCGTCTCCGAAAATTTCGTGACGAGATCACCGACACGATTTCCGAATTGCGACAACAACGCAGCGGTTTGAACAGCCGGGCGGAAGTTCTCGAAGGGTTGGAGCGAACCCACGAAGGACTCGGAACCGGCGTTGGTGAGATGTTGGATTTGCTCGCACAAGCGAAAGAGAACAAAGGTCCGAAATACGCCTGGCTCGACAACGTCCTCGGGATGGTGGCGGACTTTTTGACCGTCCGACGGGAGTATGCTCCGCTCGTGGATGTTGCCCTCGGGGATTGGTCACAACGATTTCTTGTGCGAGATGCAGCCGCGTTGATGGCATCGTTGCAAAAGCGGGAGGTTCCGTTCTCGGGACGTGTAAGTTTCCTTCCGATTCTCGAACCGCCGCAAAATGGCTCACAGTCGGAACGTTCGCGGCATCGCAATCGACTCACCCAAGTTTCGGCCCTTGGACAAATCCGAATGCCGCGTTCTCCGGAAGGTTCGCCCGCCCATCCCGGTTTGATTGCCCGCGTAGATCATCTCGTGACGTGCGACCACCCCGAACTCGAAGATCTACCCGAACAACTGCTCGGGCGAACGCTGTTGGTTCGCGACCTCAACACAGCCTACACGATTGCCGAACACACGAGTGGTTTTCGGCTCGTCACGGCGACCGGCGAACTCCTCGAACCGGACGGAACGTTAACGGTCGGCGACCACCACGCCGAGACGGGCATCTTGTCGCGAAAGAGCGAACTGCGTGAAGTCCGCGAACAACTCGAAAAACTCGACCACCGTATCGCCGACGCCGAACTGGACCTTGTGCAAGTTCGCGAACAAATCGCCGTCGCCGATGGCCAAATCGAGAATCATCAACAGGAAATACAGGTCCTTTCGGAACAAGTCGCGGACCTGCGTTCTCGATTGGAAATGCACCGCGACCGCCGACAAGATTTGCACGAAGAGGTGACCGTCAGCCAGGACGAAATCCAGAAAGTCCAGACCGAAGTGACAACCCTACGTCAACAGTGGGACCAAGCGAAGGAGCAAGCCGCCGCGTCCGAACAAGAAGTTCAGACGCTCCAACACCAAATCCAACAAGCCGAAGCCGAACTTCGCGAACGAGAGCAACACCGACAGCAACGCCACCAGGAATGGACCACGAACAAGGTCGCGCTGGCCAAACTCGAAGAACGATTGGGGACTCTCGAAGCCAGGCACCAACAACTTTACGAGACCTTGCAACACCGTCGCGTTGACCTCAGCGAGAACCAAACCAATTTGGAATTGTGCGAAGAACAATGGCAAGAAAGCCAACTCGCCATGTTGCAGGCATCGTCGCAACTGGCCCACTGGACCGTCATCAAGGAAGTCAACGAACGCCAAATCGCCGACCAACTCCGCGACCGCGAAGCCAAACGCAAGGAGCGGGCGAAACTCAATGAGCAAATGCAGAGTGTTCGCGGCCAATGGCAATCGCAACAACAACAATTCCACAACCACGAACTGCAAGCGAATGACTTGCGTCATAAGCGAGACACCATTTCCGAACGCCTCCGCGAAGACTACGAAATGGACCTCGCCGAGCTATATCAACAGGCTCTCGATTTTGATTTGTGGAATCGCAATTACGACGAAGAGGAAACCGAAGAAGCCGTCGTGATTTCCGAAGACGAAATCACGGACGGAGCGGACTCAATTCCAACCGCCATCCCGGTCGAGACCGTTCCGGGCGAAACGGGCGAAGATACAATGGCCGTCGTTGCCGAAGCCGAACCCGAAGAATTCCCATACAGCTTGCCCGAAGATTCGGACGAGGCGAATCAAGAAATCGAAGAACTCCGTCGCAAGCTCCAGAAACTCGGAAGCGTCAACCTCGACGCCCTCCAGGAACTCGCCGACCTCGAAACGCGAGACGCCACGCTCACGGCTCAGTATGACGACTTGATGTCGGCCAAACGATCGCTCGAAGACATCATCTCGAAGATCAACACCGACAGCCGCCGACTCTTCGCCGAGACCTACGAAACGGTCCGTGGACACTTCCAGGAACTGTTCCGAAAACTCTTCGGCGGTGGGATGGCCGACATCATATTGGAAGACGAAACGGACATTCTCGAAAGCGGCATCGAGATCAATGCTCGACCACCGGGCAAGGAACTCCGCAGCATCTCGCTCATGTCTGGCGGCGAAAAGACAATGACCGCCGTGGCGTTGTTGCTCGCCATCTTCCGCAGCAAGCCGAGCCCGTTCTGCATCCTCGACGAAGTCGACGCGGCCCTCGACGAAGCCAACATCGGACGCTTCGCCGACGTGTTGGGAGATTTTCTGGATCAGTCGCACTTCATTATTATCACGCACTCGAAACGAACGATGACTGCCGCCGATGTGATTTATGGCGTGACGATGCAAGAGTCGGGGATTTCGAAGCGAGTGTCGATTCGGTTGGATGATTGGCCGAATGAAGAGAGCGAAGATGAGTTGCCGGATGTGGCGGAGGCGGGGTAGCGGAGGAACTACGAGATGAGCAATAAGCTACGTCGTATGTTCACGGGCAGAGGCAGGCAACAACTTCCCTCTTTTCGTCGGAACTAACGATGCGGAACCCACAAACAACGTCGACGAGAGTTTTGCTGCTTAGCCCTGTAAGAATTGCAGCGACATGACTTGCTAACTCCGCGACATTTGGTTGGGCCGTTTGGAAATCATATGCCGCATAAGTATCGACAGAAACACTTTTCGTGAGATGCGTTTCGGGATACAGCTGCTGGATCATCATCTTGCTGAACGGATGCAAGGGGAAGCCAAAACCTTCTCGGGATCGGGTGTGTTCGATCTCGATCGGTCCCAGAGCTCCGGTCGAAGGTGTCATGTCAACTTCCACAACTTATCAACCTGCCTCGTTCGTTTGCTTTCTGATCTCTTGGGCGAACGATTCGGCATCTTGCTGTTGTTCCCAAACGTAGAGCCAACGCTTCCCGCTTTTTGGATCGGGAACGCGAGGCAGATTTGTCAGATCGATTCCCTTCTGAGAAAGCAAGCGGGCATAAGGTTGGAAATGTGTGTCTTTTGCACCATTCGGCCACGTGACAGTAAATCCCAGGAGTTCTCCTTTCGCATATCAACCAGGATATTCTATGCTGAACAAGGATTTCCTGAGAAGGGAAATGTCCGCTCGATGACTGTCACATTTGACTTCGGTTGAGAGCCTCGCAGCGGCGACAGATCTTAGCCGTGGCCGTGGGGCCGCGGTGGGAAGGA
>CAYYUU010000685.1:0-4859 GCA_964474955.1 uncultured Alcaligenaceae bacterium
GGCGTGTTGGAATTTGCCGCACTTCCGTGACCAATACGTTTTCGACTTCTTTCGTGGGAGATCAACGGTGAAACAGCGTGCCGCTTGGATCTGGCTCCTGTTGTTGGTGGTGTTGGTCGGTTACCTCTACTGGCAGAACCAAGGTGACAATTTGGAAGAAAAGCCGTTCGACGAATTCGTTCGAAATGTCCAAGACCGACAAGTGGCGAAAGTGAAGGAGCAAGGGCGAACGCTCACGATCGATACGACCGACGGGAGGAGGTACACGACGAAGGGAGAAATCGATACCAGCCTTCGCATGTTGTTAGCCCGAAAAGGTGCCACAGTCGTCGAGGGCTCCCAGACGAATTGGCTCTGGTACGTCCTGGTCATTGGCGTTCCCGTTCTCCTTTTGTTGTTCGCCCTGGTTTATTTCTTGCAGAAGCAGGGCTCGGGTGGCGTAAACATCATGGCGTTGCGAAAGAGCCGCGCGAAAATCCTCGAAGACTCACACAAAGCGACGTTTGCCGATGTCGGCGGGTGTTTCGAAGCCAAAGAAGTCTTGGGCGACGTGGTCGACTTTCTTCGCAATCCCAAACGCTGGCAGGACGCCGGCGTTCGACTCCCACGAGGTATTCTGCTTGAAGGACCGCCCGGTTGTGGAAAGACCCTCCTGGCTCGCGCGGTCGCCGGGGAGACGGACGCAAAGTTCTACACCGTCTCCGCCTCCGAATTCGTCGAGATGTTCGTCGGCGTCGGGGCTGCTCGTGTCCGAGACATGTTCGAGACGGCGGCAAGAGACGCACCAGCCGTGATCTTCATCGACGAACTCGACGCCGTGGGCCGTCGCCGTGGCTCGGGGATTGGCTCCGGCCATGATGAACGAGAGCAAACGCTTAACCAGTTACTCGTCTGTCTAGATGGCATCGAGGCGTTGGATCGTGTCGTGGTCATCGCGGCAACGAACCGAACCGACATACTCGACAAGGCGTTGCTCCGACCGGGTCGATTCGACCGGCGAATTCCAATGCCGGAACTCAGCCGCCGCGACCGCATCGAAGTCCTCCGCATTCACACCCGAAGCAAACCGATGGCCCAGGACGTGTCACTGGAGGAAATCGCCGACATGACGGTCGGATTCAATGGATCGCAGTTGGAAAACTTGGCGAACGAAGCGGCGCTGCTGGCTGTTCGGCGGGCCCGCAAACTCAATGCCGAAAAATCTGTGATCCGCAAAGAGGATTTCCAGGCGGCCATCCGACCGGCCAAGGATCAAGAGACCATCTTTAACAAACTCGACGAAGTCCTCGTCGAGTCGGCCACCCAACTCGCCGAACCGACTGGAAAGGCCTTCGTCCGTCTCAATCTTCTGGAGAACACTGCCGTCGAAGGATGCCTCCTCTGGGCCGACGGCATGTTGATCAAACTTTTGCAAGAGGACGGCAAAGAGCTTCTCGTCCCCAAGTCACTCATCAAGACGATCGAACCACTCGCCGGAACAGAGACCACGAGTCGCGATGAAATGCGCCCGGATCAATGGGCCTTTCAAAACCCGGAACTGGCTTGAGGTCGAGAAGCGGAATAGAAAAGTCCCACGCGAAGACGCGGAGGTGCCATGAAAAAAACAATTGTGTCCGACTCGCCGAGACCCAGGCTGTGAAACAGGAAAGGAATGATAGTCCGTTGGATCAAACTCCTTCGCCTCGTTTCAGGAGAGAGGGACTTTGAGACGAACACCCGGCTACCAATCCGCAGATCCATCCATTTCGCGTTGCGAGTATGTCGTGGCACAAACGAACACCTCGGTTTGTCTGTTTGGTCATTACGATTCTTCGAGATTCGAACGAGGAAGTCCGATCAACTTTGTTCCGGGGATGTGTTTTTCGATTGGGAAGGTCGAAAATCCATACTCAAAACTCCCAAAAACTCCTGACTCCGAGGTTTTGGGGTTTTGAGTGTGCTATTCCAACGTCCGTTTTCAAAAACACATCGAAGCGAACCACGAGGTAGACCCTGGGCAGAATCAAAACCCGCAATGCGGACAACAAGAGAGTTCGCGTTCTGAAGCCTGTCCTACGATTTTTGGCGGTCAAAACTCCTTAGGTGGGAGAAAGAACAAGCTGAATGCAATCCGGGTTCTTTGGATCCGGAGCTGTAAATCCATAACCCCAAAGATGATCGTCGACGGTGCTCGGCTGTCCATTTTGTTCCGCGTAAAGGCATCCGGCATAGATACGTTCACGCCGAAACGTGTAACGAGGTTGGCACTCCTCTGCCGCGCGAAACCAGGCTTCCTTGGTCGTCAAAGCGTCTTCTGTGCAAAACATTAAAAACTGTTTTCCTTCCTCGTTTGTTTCGAAGCTCCGGGTCGCGTACCCAAGCAATTGATGGATTCCGTCAAACGCGGGGGCCCAACGCTCGGCCGCATGATTAATGCTGCAAACAAGACTACGGTCTTGTAATGGACCACATCCAGCAATGATGATCCATTCGAGGTCATCGTTGCCCCATAAATCTTTCTTTCGTTCGTCAGCATCAGGATACAGGACCTTTGCGTTTCCAGCTCCGTCGACGAACCACCCCCCTCCGTAAGCATGACTGGTATGAAAAATTAAGTCACAGGCATCAACCAATTTGGCGTTGTTGGTGGTCCAATGTGCCTTCGTGAAATCAGGGAGACGATCATTAAATTCAACCTTCCACTTTATCTCCTTGGCTTTCTCGATGAATTTGGTGACGTTTAAATTCGGTACACTCGAGGCAGTTGTGGCCCCCACTTCGAGTTTGTGATCATCGTCGTCAGGACAAGCACGAACCAACTCAGGAACACATGGGTCAGGTTTTTTGTTGGGTTCTTTCGGTTCGTCTCTGGTGGCAAACTTCGTTGCGGGAATGAGGATTGTCCGAAACTGAACAACCTCCTTCCCATATTTCATGCTCGCTTCGTATGCATACACGGGGTACAAACGCTCCTGTTTCGTTGAGGCTGGTGCCGAGTAGTATGCTAAAGTACGTTGAACTTTCATGTTTTTCTTGTCTACTTTCACTCCTTGTTTTTTCAGGAGGTCAAAGTACTTCCGGTCTGCTTGTTTGGGAGAGAGGACTTTTGCGTATTCAACCCGTTTGCCCACGGGCCGCCAAACACCACTCATCCCGATAACTTTTGCCTCATTGCCAAGGGTATAGTTGAATTCGCCGCCTCCCCCAATGATCGGGTACGTTTTCGATTTCCCTTGTTTGCATCGCACCGTAATCTTTGCCGAATAATGTAACGTCAGATCCAACGCACGGACTTTAGTATTGGTTTTCTTTCGTGTGTCAAAAGCCGTCACAAGCGTCCCATGGTGTTCTTTGTCGAGAGTGAACTGAACTTTGACTTCTTTGTTATTTGGTCCGTTCAGATAGTCAACCATTTTCGTGAGTTGTTTGATTCGTCCTGCAAGCACTTCTTTTTTGGGACGTTCGAATTGAACTTTTGGATTCCATCTTCGTTTGTAATCCGAAAGATAGATGCCGCTACTTTGAGTCCAAAGTTCGAGTACTGTTCGACCAACCTTTATCCGGAGGCGATCGTTGCCGACCTTTTTGATCTTCCCGTTGAGCCCGAGATATTCGTTTGTAATCTTCGCAAGGAGCTTGCTTTGCGGTTTTTTGATTCCTAACTCATAAACGGGAAGAAAGAGTCGCTCTTGTTCTTGGTCACGTTCTTGGGGAAGCGGCCATATCGCCAAAGTAGTCGCGACACAGAACACAAAGACCAGGATGAGTCGCGGGGTCATCAATTCGCCTCCTGTAGTGAAGATTGGATATTATCATATTTGTCATTGCAACTCAGATCGAATCTCATTGATCCAATGTGCGTATTCGCGAAAGATCTACGGTCCCGTTCTGATTTCGACTGTGTGGGCGTCCAACGGTGGAACCGGAGCTGCAGGATCGATTAATTCGGCATACACTGAGTAGTCCGTGTGTGGATCAAGAGGTGCGCCAGTCGGTGATTTGGTAAACGGACCGAGCGCCCAGGTGCCTGTTGTTGGTGCCATCTCCAATGGGTAGCTCAGCGGAACCCACATTCCCGTCCCGGAATCGAATGCGAACACAATCACAACTACCTTCACGTTGGTTCGAGGGCTGCATGTTCCATCTGCGATGAAGTTCACAGGAGCCTCGTTCGCGGCGAGGCCTCCGTACTCAAATGGATGCCGTATACAAATCTTCGGACCACGTTCCCGCTGCATTTCTTGTTTGGTTTTTTCAGTTGGATCTTTTGATTCAGCCATGAGAAACTCCTGACACAATGAGCAGCGATCTCGCTGCTCTGGAAAAAAGGAACAAACCAGACGTTTCGGAGGGGATTCCAAGCTAGAGCCGCTGCACCGTCACGTTTTTGCACGAAGCAACCGCATCGTCGATGAGCAGGCCAATACTACCTTCTCCACAGTCAAACTCTTGAGGAGCAATCCCGAGAGCCTTTAGCTGCCTTTGAAATCGGCGAATGTACGTTTTTCGAAACTTGTCCGAGCTGACCTGTGCTTTGTGTTGGCGATCGATTTCCACCTGAATTGTTTCTGGGGTGACTGTTATTTTCACGGATCGCCATTGTTTCGTTGCAAGTTGCGTGCGAGGGGTGAATAAGAACCTCTGGCCTCCCATCCGTCCCAATGTTTGTATCCGACCAAGCTCCCGAAGTTTCAACGGGCTCAGCGACACAGCTCGTCCCATCTGCCGAAAATCCAAACAGACCATGAGCGGATTCCCTGCCCTTGGGTGCCTCCCATCCGGCTCAACGATAGGCCCGGTCGAATCATTCCAGATGACCGAATAAAACACATCGACGGATCCAACGGGAGTATCGAACTGTCGTCCCCCAAAGAAAATCC
>CAYYUU010000686.1:0-4854 GCA_964474955.1 uncultured Alcaligenaceae bacterium
TGGCCTTGGCGTCCGGCTTGGCATGGGTGGCGGCAGGAGGTCGCGGAGCCCACCAAGGCAACCACCAGGGAAACGAGTTCACCTCGTCGGATATTAAGTCGGGGTAAACTTCATTGGCGAAACTGTGCGCTAATTCAAGAAGATCCTTCTCCCGAAGTCGAGAGCTGGTTGGTGGCAGTTGGGCGACCTTGGCGAGTTCGTGCATGATCTGAACAAGGTGTCGGGGTCCTCGCGTCGGACGCAAGTACGAATGCACCGTCTCGTCGTCGAAGACGCACAACCCCGGCAAATCCCGAATGGTCGAAGTGGCTTGGCTCAGCGCCGTGGTAATCTCGACGACTCGCGTCAAGGCATTGCGACCCGGAGGCCCTACCCGGACCGAGTTCGAGACGTCTACGAAGAACGTGCACTGCAGCGGAACCTCGCTCTCGAATTCTTTGGTGATCAATCGGTCGCGCCGCGCCGAAACTTTCCACGCAATCGTCTTCGGCGGATCACCCGGTAAATAGTCCCGAAGGTCGAGCAGTTCACTCCCTGAACCAGCCCGAGGGTGTCGATGTGTCCCCAACAGAGGAAGCAAGTTCTCTCGCTTCAGGGAAGGAGCATGAGTCCGGGCGGGATAGACCCCCGGCAAGACCGGATACACCCTCGGCAACCGAAGGAACATGGTCGAGTAAAAGAATCCATGGATGTCCGCGCATTGTAGCGAGACTCCCTCGAACCGAACCGAACCGGGTGATTCGCATTCGACCCGGAAAGTCAGATTCAACTCGTGTCCCTTTTGCACCACGCCTTCGGTCGTCGGTGGCTCTTCCGGACCGGTGGCGTGGTACGGCAAGCGGGCGATCATGCGGAGGTAGGTCGATGGGAGGACGCTCGTGCTCGTCAACCGCACATGGACATCGAAATGTTTTCCGGCCCACAAACTCTGGATCGTTCCGTGTTCGTCGCGCACTTCGATGTGGAGGTGGAGTTGACGCCGTTGCCACTGAAACTTGAGTTGAAACGCCACTTGATTCCAAAAGAACCAGACCAGCAGGGCCAGGCTTACGAACGTCAACGAAGGAGTTTGGGCGGCAAGCGAAATGCAAACCAACGCAAAAGCATAGACTAGAAACCAGGCACCGCGAGACGTTAGCATGTCGTCAGCTCTTCTTTTGTCGGGCGGCTCGATGTTCGCCCTAATCGCCAGCGAGGGACTTTGGACTGCGAGAAGTTTTTGCTGCTTCTTGGACTGAGGACCGAACCGACTTCCTGGTCGGAAGCTATCGTTTGGCTTCCCCCTTGGTCATCGGTTCCACCATGACAGGGACCCTTTCGAGCAATTCCTCAACGACGTCTGCCGCCGATTTCCCTTCGATCTCCGCTTCCGGTCGAATGATCAATCGGTGGCTAAGGACTGCTTTCGCCACCGCGTCGACATCTTCGTGGGTGAAATAATGTCTGCCGGACATCAACGCCCGGGCCCGGGCGCACCGAAGCAGGCAGAGAGCCGCACGCGGGCTCGCCCCTAGAGCAACGTCCGGATGGCTTCGACTTTCTTCGGCAATACCGACGATGTACTCAAACAGTTCGTCCTCCCCGTAAACGAGGTTGACCTTCGTTTGGATTTGAAGAATCAAGTCGGGCGTAAAGAGTTCCGACACCTCTGCGATGGGCTGACTATGCAGTTTCAACAGGTGAAGCTCGTGGCGATGACCGGGATAACCCATCTCCACACGCACCAGAAAGCGGTCAAGTTGGGCCTCCGGAAGCCGATAAACTCCCTCTTGCTCGACTGGGTTTTGGGTGGCCAACACCATGAACGGACTCGGGAGCTTGAGGGTCGTGCCCTCGATCGTGACCTGATGTTCCTGCATCGCCTCGAGCAACGCCGATTGCGTCTTCGCGGGCGCTCGGTTGATCTCATCGGCCAACAAGATCTGGCAAAACAAGGGGCCCTTTCGCAGCACGAACTCGTCATTCTTGCGATCAAAGATGTAGGTGCCGGTTACGTCCGAAGGGAGCAAGTCCGGAGTGAATTGGACTCGTTGGTACTCGGTCCCGAGCACCTTGGCGAACGTCTTCGACAGCGTCGTCTTGGCGACTCCCGGGACGCCCTCCAATAACACGTGCCCACCCGCGAGAAGCGCTATCAGGAACTGTTTCGTGACGGACTCCATCCCCACGACGATTCTGCCGATTTGCTCGATCGTCTGATCGGCGAGCGTCTGGATGTTTTTGGCCCAAGTCTTGATGTCTTGATGGTTGCCAATTGCGTCTAGCATGCAATAATTCCTGGTCGGTTTCGCTCTGACAGGTCGTCGCAACACCTGGAGCTTGGGCCACTTTCCCGCCGAGTGTTGAAATTCCGTTACTTTCAATACTTTAGTGAGCCGCTTCAGAGAGTTCCACAAGCGAACAGGCAAAGTAATTGTGATGCAAAGAAGGGTCGGGGACTCTTGTCATTATCAAATGGTCAGTCGTAGGGAACCATCCCGCTGGGCATCGTCCAAGGCTTCCATCATGTCCAGCACCCTCTGAAATTGCTTCGGTGAAACCTTCCTCGGCTTCCCCCCGTAAGCGAGGTCCCAAAGGTAATTGACCCTGAGTTGCCAAACCCACCGAGTGAGCATGTGGTTTGTCCACACTCGCGGTTTGTGATTTGGTGTCCCTTCGGACCCATCGAGAGTACCAAACCAGTGCCGAAGCAGGTGACGGATCGGTTCCCGTAAATTCTTTTGGTCATACATCTCTTGATTCCGCAACGCCAACGGGGGCGCGGGAGTCGTCTTTCGAGAAAGCACTTTCTCCGAGAGTGGAACATGATGCTGAGGTTTGTGGCGAAATCTGGAGAGCTGACCAATCAACCGCACCAACGCGAACAACCCCAACGAGAAGAACAGCGAAACGATGATGAGACCATGCCCGGCTTTCCGCAAAATCAACTCGTTGAAGTTGACGTTCTTTTGGATACTGTTCAAGATTTTATTAGTCAGGGCGACACTCGGAACAACGGACGGAGGGGCGACAGCGAGGGGGACGTCCAGAGATTCGCGAACTGTTCCTTCCTCAATGAACAAC
Source organism: uncultured Alcaligenaceae bacterium (assembly GCA_964474955.1). Classification (GTDB taxonomy): domain Bacteria; phylum Planctomycetota; class Planctomycetia; order Gemmatales; family Gemmataceae; genus CAYRFQ01. The sequence continues at coordinate 3,064 of CAYYUU010000686.1, forward strand.
ACCCGATGACGTTTCCCATCGTCGCTCAACCAGTTCACGCAGTTGTACGCAAAACGAAAATTGTCCGTATCATCCTGTACCATCATGCCGTTAATGAACAGTCTCTGGCCGGACTCGACCAAAGCTCGCCCAGTATGGCTGCCTCCGATGAATTTGCGATGCACCATGAGTGCGTCTTGCGACCTTGGGTCCGGGAGTGCACCGGGTTGTTGGATTGCGCCAAGGGGATTCCACCCTCGCCAGCTATCGTACGAAATCCAACTCGGAACATTGGTTGCAATTCGCTCGCAGCCCTTGACGATGGGATGATCCCGTCCGGGAGCGACTCGCACCATCGGACATTCCGGAAAGCTGTAATATTCACCTTGCCATTGTTCCCGTAATAACGTCTTGCCGTCCACGCGGAGGTGGAGCGAGTCTTCGACTTCCGGAGGCGTCGAACGCTCTGTCGCCACCAACAACGCGCCACCTCGGTCTAGAAATCCTCGGAGTCCCCCCGGATACGTTCGTTGAATCTTGGCCAGCGGCTTAGGATCGCCAAGGACAACGATCACGCTTTGATCCGCCGAAATCTCTCGCAAATCTCGATAACCGTCCATCGGTTCCAACTTCGCCAAATGGAGCAAATGTTGGAACGCTTGCGTCCCTTCGAAAGGAACCACCCGTTTTTCGTCTTGTTTTCTACCTTGGGCAAACGAACAAGTCGGGACTCCCCACCCGACCAGCACGAGCACAAGGAACGCAAAATGAATTCTTGTTTGCGTTTTGTAGTAGTAGGCACACTCCGTGTGCCGTTGTCTTTTGTCTTTTGTTTTTATTTTGGAGTGCGGCAGCGGCGCTGACGCTTTCGGATTTTCTGTTTTTGTTTTGTTTTGGAGTGCGGCGGCTCGACGCCGCTTTAGTATTTTGTTTTTGTCTTTGCTTTTGTCTTTGCTTTTGTCTTTGCTTTGGGGAATAGCGCCTTCCCCCTCACACTCGAAACCAAAACCCAACCGCTTACCCATTTCGCCTTCCCTGGTTGCACACGCCCATTGCCTCTGCGGACGGATCATGAATTCTCCCCCAACAATTCGGCGATGCATTGCTGAGCCTTTCGAAGTTCGTCCCCCCCAAGCGGTTCCTCGGCAGGAGAGTATCTCGCTTGTTCATAAAGAGTCGCAAGCCCGAGCGCGCTGGCTTGTTCCTTCGCAGAACTGCCCACCGTCCCCGGCTGTCCGAGTGCCTCAGCAATTTGAAGATGATTCCTATTCACCGCCACTGGACCAATCACTAGCAACGCTAGATAATCCACGGCTTCAATCAAATCGCCCCGCGTCTTGAGGTTCCTCGGATCGACCGGCCACGGACCGAGTTGAGGGCCCGCCTTGGAATCCATTGAAACCAATTTCCAGGACTGTTGGTTGACGAACCAGTATCCTCCGACCGCCAGCACTGCAATACTTCCGATCACGAGCAACCCAATCGCGAAGGGTTGAAAAGCATTCCTTGGACTCGGCATGGCAATCGCGGGCGGTCCGGCATGAGGGAGTCGAATGTTGGGAGGCCTGAAGTTCGGGACCGGAATGTTTTTCGGATCGATTCGAGGGACCGGGAGTTTTGGAACATTCCACCTTGGAAGAGAAATCTTGCTTCCCCAAGGTAGCCACGCCTTGGGGTTGGCCAGCAAATCCCTCGGCTTCTGCTTTTGGATCCAGTTGTCCACGTCGGTAAAAGCATTCCGAAATTCGGGCGACCGGGCCAACCGTTGCATCAAATCGGTCTTCTTGAGCTTCTTGACAAGTTCTCCGTCTT
>CAYYUU010000687.1:0-4843 GCA_964474955.1 uncultured Alcaligenaceae bacterium
AGATCGAGGTTCTCGATTCGGAGATCCGAACATGGGCCGAGCAAATCAATGAAAAGCAACGAGGTGTCGATTGGCAATTTCAGATCGACGATGCGAGACTAAAACTCAAGCGACTCTACCCCAAAATTAAGACTGGATGATGCACTAAAGTTGTTCGTCATGAACACTTCATCCCCTTCGATTACTCCTGACACGTTGCCTGCTTGCCAAGCCCTCATCGAGCAACTCACCGCCACGATCGAGGAACTCCCCCGCGACAAAGAGCAGTTGCAACGCAAACTCGACGAGGCCCTTCGACAACCCTTCGACAAACGCAGCTATCGCTACCTGGAGAACCCCAACCAGCTTATCCTGGATTTCGGTGAGAGCGACCAAGTGGCCAGCGCTGCCAAGGGTTTAGCTGAGGCCGCCCGTGAGATCGAGCAAACCATCGGTGTGCACAAGCGACGTCGCCGACGTCGCCGACCGGCGAGCAGTTCCCCGCTCATGCTATGCGCTACGAAGTCGAAGCTGAGGTCCCTGAGGAGATCAAGAACCGAGGGGGAAGCTACTGCGTGTGGTGTTGTTCTTGGACTCCTAGCAAAATGACCTGCCCAAACCGGTATGCTCTGGATGAACGCTTACCTATGCCAAATTAGCAGGCACACTGCATGTGCCGTTCGTCTTTTTTGTTTATTTTGGAGTGCGGCAGCGGAGCTGCTTTCGTATTTTTGGTTGTTGCCTTTTGTTTTTGTTTTGTCTCAGTTTCCGTCCCCGACAAATTCCCACACTCCAACATCAAATCCGGCCACTGCTTTATCCCCCTATTCGCAGTGTGCCGACAATATCTTCGACCATCAACTCAGCGATAACGTCCCAACCATTATCCGAACCGAGTTGTTCTGCCGGTTGATTGAGGCGTTCTTTCGAAACGTAGGCCACCTTGGGACGACAATTTCGATCCTCCGGCAGCAGGAGTTGGAATATTGCATATCCTCCGACTTCGCCCGTCCCACTCCTCTGCGCGTCACCTCCCAAATAACCAATCAAGCACGAGACCACTCGACTTGCGAGAATGCTCGGAAGAGGCAACTCCACTCGTTGACTACCAATGATTTCGTAGTGGTTTGTCGTGGCTCATCTCGGTTTTTTAGCCAATGATGTCGTGGGTAATTGCCATGAAGTCTATTGTACCGCACGAATATCCTAACCACGGTTTGGCTGGGCTCTTGCATGTGCAGCATTCTCGATTTACTTTGGGCGAAACAGATCGCCCGAAAAACTTCCAGGAGACCAACCATGCAACTCGGCTTTGTCACGGCCATACTCCCCGACCTGTCGTTCGAAGACATTCTCGCGTTCGCCTCCGAAGAAGGCTTTCGATGCGTCGAGGTCATGTGTTGGCCACCTGGCAAAGCCGACCGTCGCTACGCCGGCGTGACCCACATCGACGTCACGTCTTTGACGCCCGACTCCGCCAACGAGGTGAAGGAACTCACGAGGAAATACGGCGTCTCGATTTCGGCACTCGGCTACTATCCGAATCCACTCACGCCCGACGAAGAACAACGAGAGATCGCCGTCGATCATCTGCGGAAAATCATCGAGGCCGCGCCGATCGTTGGTGTCAACACGGTGACAACGTTCATCGGTCGAGATTGGCACAAGTCCGTCGAAGAAAACTGGCCGTTGATGAAATCGATCTTTCCCGAACTCATCAACTTGGCCGAATCGAAAGGCGTCAACGTTGCGATCGAGAATTGCCCCATGATCTTCTCGAACGACGAGTGGCCCGGCGGAAAGAACCTCGCGATGTCTCCGTCGATCTGGCGAGCGATGTTCGAGGAAATCCCCCATACAAACTTCGGCCTCAACTTTGATCCGTCGCACTTGCTCTGGCTCCATATCGATTGCGTCCGCTGCATCAAGGAATTCGCCAAGCGAATACACCACGTCCACGCCAAGGACACGAAGATCGATCCGGACAAGCTCTATGAAGTAGGAGTCATGGGACTCGACTGGAACACACCGAAAATCCCTGGTAACGGCGACGTGAAGTGGGGACCGTTTTTCTCGGCCCTCAGCGACATCGGGTACAATGGTCCGGTGTGTATCGAGGTGGAGGACCGAGCGTTCGAAGACTCCCTCGATGGTCGCATGCGAGCTCTCCGACAAGCCAAAAAATATTTGGAGCAATTCATCGGTGGCTAAGGCGAAATCCAAACGCAACTCGACCGAACAACAATTGTTGCAAGCCGTCCTGGACGATCCGGGCAACGATACGCCGCGTCTGGTGTATGCCGACTATTTGGAAGAGAACGGCGACGCCGACCGTGCCGAGTTCATTCGCACACAATGCGAACTGGAGACGGTTGCTCTGGACCATCCGCGGCGGATGGAGTTGGAAATTCGCAATGATGAGTTATTGGCCCAACACCGCGCGACTTGGCTCGGAGAACTGCCGAAGTATATTTCCGGTCGAGGAGAATTTCGTAGAGGATTCATCGAACAACTGAGTGATTTGACAACAACGGAGTTCGACGACAAAGCCACGCGAATCATTCAGCAGGTACCTTTGCGATTCGTCGCACTGCGTGGATTTTGGAACGAGCATCATAAACCAAGATTGGCCACTCGCGAGGACCTCAAACAAATCACGGGGATTGCGTTCACGGAGGCAGGCTTTCGGACCATCGGACACTTCCTTGGTTCCAGCGGATATGCACTGACAGACATCGGTTTACACAACACGAATATCCGCTTTGATGGAGTGCATTCTGTCGCTGATCTTCCAGGGTGGGAAAGAGTCAAGTCCTTGCAGATATGGCAATACTGGACGCCCTTTCCTGTAGATTCCCTGCTCCAATCCAAAGTGTACCACCAATCAACCGAGTTCGGTTACACCCTAGGAATTGCCAGTCTGCCGATCGAACAAATCCTCAAGGCTCCAGGCACCGCAGGCCTGACTCACTTGCACTTGAGCCAAACCATCCAACACTCGATGAAATCCGCTGGTGGCGAACTCTTTGCCGCGTCGCCATACCTTTCCGACTTGGAATTCCTACATGTCGGGACGGGCCCTTTCACGGATGCCGACGCCAAAGCCATTGCCGAGTCATCCTATCTCCGCAATCTCGCCGAGCTACAACTCGCGAAATCGGAAATAACGATGGAGGGATTTGATGCCCTCATCCATTCCCCGAACTTACGGCGACTCACAAAGATCAGTTTTACAGATACACCAACACGATTGCGAGATAAGCTCGAGCACTTCTGGTACCCACAATGTATTGGCGGAGATCGAATGATGTGCCATTGTTGGGTGAGCAAAATGAGAAAGCAATAACTTGGGATTCGGAGCAAGTCAACGGCGGTAATCGTGAAGGGCATGTTGAGGGATGGGCGTCTCACGGTGGATGTAGGTTTGGTGAGTGGTTTACTGTCTCCGTTTGCCAGTGGAGCGACACCGGCACAGTAGTTGCGGACTCAAACTCACAGCTTTCATCCTGAACCTTTTCATCTCAAGCACATAAGAAACCACACAAACCGAAGACGGCAACACACGATTGTCAAGTGCTAACCCAGGAGTTCCAGTTTGCTACTTTCCAGTCAAGTATCTCCAGAAACGACTTATCAAATAAACTCAAGCATTCCGAAGACAGGCCCCTTCTATTTCGCAGCGGTCATGAGTCTGGTTTGCTGTGTACTTTCCCTCGTGCCTGCGCGGACAGATGGGGAGAAATTGCTCAGTTTTGGGCACCAACGTTCTACCTCGGAGGTTGTCGATCGTGACGGCCCACCGTTTTTGGGGAACAACATCAAGTTGCAAGCGAAGTTGAAGGGCCACACGTCTCCTGTTCGGAGTCTGGCTTTTCACCCCGACGGAAAGTTTCTCGTTTCTGGGAGTGTGGATAAAACTGTGCGGTTGTGGCGGCTTGGTTCGAAATACGAAGTAGGCCGCTGGAAAACGAGTTCTCCTGTGTGGTCAGTGACGTTCAGTCCGGACGGAAAAATTCTTGCGGCATTGTGTTCCAATGGAGAACTACACCTGTGGGAATTTTTGACACGAAAAAAGATTGGTTCGTGGTCGGTGGGAAGAGGGCGATGGTTTCGCAAATTGGCGTTTCATCCGAATAGTCGAATCCTTGCGGTCACGGATGGTCCGAGAATCCTGTTGTGGGATGTCGCGACGCACAAATCACTCGCGACCCTCCGTGCAGATACGCGTTTCATACGGGACATGGAGTTCAGTCCGTGCGGTAAATTCCTCGTCTCCGCGGGCCAGGAAGATAAGACCTTGCGAGTCTGGGACGTTGATAAGCGAAAAATGTGGGGCACATTCCATGTGCCGAATAAAGTAAATATATATGTTCACTTTGGATCGGGAGGAGGCACGTTAGTTGCAACTTCGGGTGGACCAAAAGTCGTAGCCGAAGTCTGGGATTTGAGGAGTAAAGAACTAATTCGCAAGTTCAACCAAAAAGGTTGGTTGCGAAATTCGGACCTTCATCCTGGCGGCAATGTGTTGGCTTTTGATGACGTACACAGTCTCAAGTTGATAGACCTGAATGATGGGACGGAATTGGCTCAATTCCGTAATCATCGTCGCCAACTTCTATGCGTCGTCTTTGGTCCTAAGGGACACTTCCTCGCAACCGGGAGCGCTGACGAAACAGTTTGTGTGTATACCGTTGGCGACTTTTCCTCAAGAAATGAAAGTACCTCGAAATAAGCAAGCCCTGGCGAGACCAACGGCGCAGTTTCAGAAATTCGAAAATGTGTGTTTGAATGTTGAACGGATTTATTTCATTTCACGTTCGAACACATCACGCACTTCCCGAAACCGATTTCAAATCTGCCCGTT
>CAYYUU010000688.1:0-4843 GCA_964474955.1 uncultured Alcaligenaceae bacterium
CATGCCAAAAGCGAAACAAGTTGAAGTGAAGTTGGTGTAGACTGCTTCGAAGTGAGGGCGCAAACGAAATACAAAGACAAAGATAAACAAAGACACAATACGAAAACAAATACCAAAGCGGCAGCAAGCTGCCGCACTCCAAAACAAAACAAAACAAAATACCAAAGCGGCAGCGAGCTGCCGCACTCCAAAATAAAAACAAGACAAAAGATAACGACACGTTCCCTTCTCCCCTACTCTTTCTCGAGGGATGGAATTATGAGCAATCTGGGTTCTCGTATTGGTGATTTCAAGACGCCTTTGACGCGGCGTGAGTGGATGACTCTTGCGTCCGCGGGCGTCATTGGACACTCGATGTCCGGTTGGCTCGAGCGAGCTGCCGCCGAGACCGCCAATAACCCGCGACGTCGTCGATCTTGTATCCTGTTGTGGATGTCCGGCGGTCCGAGCCAGATGGATACGTTTGACCTGAAACCAGGCCATGCCAACGGTGGTCCGTTCCAGGAAACGCAGACGAACGTGCCTGGCGTGCGAATCAGCGAACACCTTCCGCAGATCGCTCGGCAGATGGACAACATGGCCCTCATCCGCTCGATGTCGACGCGAGAAGGGGACCACACCCGAGCGACGTATTACCTGCGAACGGGCTACCTGCCAACCGGCACGATTCAGTATCCGACGCTCGGTTCGCTGGTTTCGAAAGAACTCGGTTCGGACCAAACTCCTCTGCCGAACTTTGTGAGCATCGCTCCATATCGAGCCCTTTCGCGGAACGCCTTCAACTCCGGATTCCTCGGACCTCGCTACGCGCCGCTGATCGTTGGAGAGACAAACAATCCGTTCGTCCAACGGGGTCAGAACGATGACTACGAAACGGCGTTGCGTGGGCAAGACCTTGATTTGCCCCAAGGCGTGACCCGGGCCCAAGCCAACGCCCGCGTGAATATCCTTCAGCAGATGGAAAACGAGTTCGTCCAGAGCCACCCCGGTGTCACGACCCGAAGTCACCAGACGGCGTACGCTCGCGCCGTCCAGATGATGCGGACCGCGGCGGCTTCGGCGTTTGACCTGTCTTCCGAGCCGGATCGCATTCGCGATCAATATGGACGAAACCTGTTCGGGCAAGGTTGCTTGCTCGCTCGTCGTCTGGTCGAGCGTGGCGTTCCGTTCGTCGAAGTCAGTCTCGCACGCGCTCCGGGTGCTCCGGGGTGGGACACGCACAGCCGAAACTTCCAGACAGTTCGAGCCCTGAGCGAAATCCTCGACCCTGCCTGGGCGACTTTGATGAAGGACCTCAAGGCACGCGGTCTTTTGGACTCGACTCTCATCGTGTGGATGGGCGAATTCGGTCGAACTCCTCGCATCAACCGGGGCACCGGTCGCGATCACTATCCGGGTGCGTGGTCGACGGTCCTGGCTGGTGGTGGAATCCGGGGCGGTCAAGCGTACGGCTCGACGACCGCCGACGGAACGCGAGTCGTGGGGGACAACCCAACTTCGGTTCCGGATTTCTTGGCCACGATTGCGTCGGCATTGGGCATCAACCCGCGGAAGCAAAACATGTCGAACGTCGGTCGGCCCATCCGATTCGCCGATCCGGAAGGTCGGCCCATCCGGGAGGTGCTTTCATGAAGTTGATTCCAACAGCTTGTCTCGCGGTTTTGTTTGTGCTGCCCGTTTGTGTCCTGGCGGACGACTCCGCCGACCCAGTCGAAGTAATTTATTGGGGAAGTACGCCCAAGTTGTTTCGCGTGGACGTGCGCGTGGAAGGGGAACCACCGAGCCGAATGTTGCATTCCGTGATTCGTGCTTGGGTTGCTTTCTACGACCGCGACGACGACGGAAAGTTGAATGCCCTCGAAGTTCGAAAGATGCCCAACTTGACGAGCTTCAACTACATCCAGCAAACTGGGAACTACTACCCACGTGGAAAGTCTGGATTGGACATCACGGACTTGAATAAAACCCCTCGGGACAAAGTTACGGTCGACGAATTGGTCGCGTATTATTCCAAGGACGGTAAATCGGGAGCGATTCGGTTAGCCCAGACATATAACCGTCCATCCTCGATGCAGTCGACGCAGTGGTTGTTCAAGGCGATGGATGCCGACGACGACGGCAAGCTCTCGAAGAAGGAATTGACGTCTGGCATTCAACTCGTTCGGAAATACGACGCGAACGATGACGAGATGCTCGTGGCCAGCGAGATTCCTGGTGGGAGCACGACGACTGCCCGACGACCGGTGGTTCGACGAAGCGGTCGCATCGTCCAACAACAAAGGCGTGCACCTTTCCAGTTGGTTCTCTCCGAATCCGACCGGGCCAAGTTGCCCGAATTGCTCTTGAGTAAGTACGACCGCGACGGCAGCGGTGGGCTGAACCAAAAGGAGCTTGGGTTGACGAAGAAGGAATTTGCCAAGCTCGACGCGGATGGGGATGGGGAACTGACGACGACAGAGACCAAACTCTGGCGAACGGTCGTGAAGGCACCGAAGGTAGAATTGCCGATCGGCACCGAAGGTGCGATGGGCATGGAAATGAAAAAAGGTACCAAGGGCGCTGGCGGAATTGCTCAGTTGAAGAAGCTCAAGCAAAGCAAGACGAGCTTCCTCACAGGCGATGCCAAAATCGCCTTTCAAGTGGCTCGTTCGTACTCAGTGCGACGGGCCAACGTAGCCAACATGTATCTCCGGTTATTCGAACAAGCCAACAAGAAGAAAAAGAAGTATCTGACGATGGTCGACTTGGTCGACCGCCGGTACACGTACCTTCGCAGCGTGTTCGGCACGTTCGACAAGAACGGAGACCGGAAGTTGACCGAAGCGGAGATCAAGGATTTCTCGAATCTCGTCCAGCGCAGCAAGGACCAATACGTCAGCATCAAGTTTCAGTCCGAAGGCCGCCAACTCTTCACGGTCCTGGACGGCAATCGCGATGGTCGGTTGACGATGCGAGAACTCCTCTCGGCCTGGGACAACTTGAAGATCATGGACCTGGATAAGGACGGAAAGATTTCCGAGGAAGAGTTCCCGAGGGAATTCACGGTCTACGTCGCGCAAGGTCGGATGATCTATGTGGCCAACCGGAACAACCCCGGAGGGCCTAGAACGATCCGACGAAGTGTAGGGCCGCTTTGGTTCCAACGAATGGACGCCAACGGAGACGGCGACGTCTCGCAGCGTGAGTTCTTGGGAGATCGGCAGATCTTCGAACGGCTTGATTCGAACAGCGATGGGCTCATTGATGCCGTGGAAGCAAATAAGGCTTCGCAGAAATCGAGTTCTTGACGCACGGGGAGTTTGAAAGCCGAGAAATTCGAAACAGCGGAGCGGTTCTTCCGTTCCGCTGTTTTTCGTTGGAGCGTCGCATTTCGGGCAGTTGTGTCAGGCAGAACTTGAGAGAATTTACGCGAAGGCGAGAATTTGGGAAGGACTGATCCTTGTCGTCCTCAAGATCCGATAGAACGGTAGATAAGTTAGATCGACACCAACTGAGGCGTTTTTGTTCTTGAGAGACGGGAATGCATTATCAAGTCGATTTGGAGATGTTTCGCGGTCCGATGGACCTGCTGCTTTACCTCGTGAAGAAGAACGAGGTGGACATTTGCGACATCCCGATCGCGAAAATTGCCCAGCAGTTTCGAGATTACTTGAACGTGCTACAGCTCGTCGACGTTGAGTGGGCCGGGGAGTTTCTGGTCTTGGCCGCGACGCTGATGGAGATCAAGAGCAAGCTACTCTTGCCAAGGGCCGAAGAAAGCGAAGAGGAAGACGAAGACCCAAGACTAGAACTCGTCAAGCAGCGCATCGAATACAAAAAATTCAAGGAAGCGTCGAAGCTGCTTGAGGAACGTTCGAGTGCTCAACAACTCCGGTTGTCTCGGGAACCGGTCGATCGCCCGAGGCAACTCCGAGCGAACGAGCAGCCCATCAGCAAAGTCGAGTTGTGGGACCTGGTCAGCGCGTTTGGGCGTTTGATCGAAGAAACCACGGCGTTGCAACCACGCCGCATCACACTCGACGAAACTCCGATTCATGTGTACATGGAGCAAATCGAGCGTCGTCTGCGGCAGACGGAAAGTTTGACGTTCTCCGACATTTTTACTCCGCCGTACACCCGAGGCCGATTGATCGGATTGTTCCTGGCGATTTTGGAGCTGGCGAAAGGCCGACGAATCCACGCCCAACAATCCGAGTTGCACGGAGACATCGAAGTTCGGCTGGCCGAGGAGGAACCGGAGATCGTCGGAGCCACGTAGCAGGCATTGATTGTGTTTCCATCGCGGGATTGAGAAGAGAGAGATTGACGATACGATCGGGAAGACGTTAGAAATCTGTGATGTATGAGAGGTTTGTTGCTCGTCCAAACAATTGGGACAAGTTGCGGAGAAAACAATAACGGACCGACAGAATTACGAAAGCGGCAGCGAGCTGCCGCACTCCAAAATCAAAAATAAGAACAAACCGAACGACTTCGTTCGTTAATACTCGAACAAAATTTTCACTTCCCCGGCTTTTCGTTCTTGATCGATAATGTTTTGGTAAAGCCGCACGTCTTGAGCGTACACCTCGCGTACGAATTCCTGGTTCGTCGAAAAGTCAAATGGCCGTGGCTTGGTGCGCTCGGTGATTTTGATGATGTGGAATCCGAATCCCGTTTCGACGACGTCACTCATTTGGCCGACTCGTAGCGAGAACGCCGCCTTGGCGAAGGAATCTGCGACGGCGAACTTTGCGGGGAAGTGGCCGATGTCGCCCCCCTTGGATTTGGTCGGGCAATGCGAGAACTCCTCCGCGGCCTTTTCGAATGTGATTTCGTAGGCCTTGATCTTGTCTCGCAAGGC
>CAYYUU010000689.1:0-4832 GCA_964474955.1 uncultured Alcaligenaceae bacterium
CCCGGAGAGTTCGCAACATGAAGAACCGATTGCTCATCCTCCGATTCTCTCGGGGGTTCTTTTTGACCTTGGCTTTCCTGATCCACACACTCGTCGGATGTTCCTCTGACCGAGTGCCGGTGCATCCGACGAAGGGCCGTATCCTCGTCGATGGGCAGCCGGCTTACGGTGCCATTGTCGCCTTCCATCCGGTGGGAGACGTGGGGCTCAAGGGACACAAACCGTTCGCCAGGGCCAACAAGGAAGGGCATTTTGAGGTCAACACGTATGACACCGGTGATGGTGTTCCCTCCGGGGAATACAAGGTCACCGTCATTTGGCCCGAGAATCCCGAGGCACGTGGCCCGAGCCCGGATCGCTTGAAGGGCCGCTATGCCAAACCCGAGGACACCACGATCCAGGTCGAAATCCAAAAATCGGAAACGACATTGCCGACCATCAAGATTGACACCAAGAAAACTCGCTGACGTCGACGACCGCGTCGCAGGAGAATCGAGCATGAACCAATTTCGGGTACACCTCACGACGACTGCCCTCTTTGTCTTGCTGACGGCAGGATATTTCACAACCGTGGCGTGCTGGCCAGAACCACGCCGGACAGATGCAAGTCCATCTCGTCCCAGATACCGGATTGCCTTTTCGACGTACCTGGGTGGTTCTCGGGGAGAGTCCCTCCGAGAGATCATTCTCTGTCGCGACGGGTCGTTGTTGGTCGGTGGAGTCAGCACGTCGCACGATTTCCCCGTCACCGCAAAAGCCTTCCAAAAAAAATATGCGGGGGATGATCGGAATGGTCGGCACGGTGGTGTGTATGGCGGGGATAGTGTCGTCGCGCGGATCAGCTCCGACGGGAAACGCATTCTCCAGGCCACCTACTTCGGAGGTTCACGACAGGAACGCAATGTCTACGGAATGGCCCTCGACAAGGACGACAACGTCATCATCACGACCATGACACGCTCGCCCGACGTGCCGACGACGAAGGGGTGTTTTCAACCCAAGTACGGAGGCGGGAAGGCAGACTGGACCGTTGCGAAGTTGTCGAAGCAACTGGACAAGATCATCTGGTGCACTTACATCGGCGGCAGGGAGAAGGACAATCCAAGGGCGGGCCTGGTCACCGACGCGCAGGGCAACATCTATGTCGCCGGTGGAACAAGTTCGCCGGACTTCCCTGTCACGGTCCCGGGGAAACTCCAGGGTATCCGTGATGGTGCTCTGGTGAAGCTCAAACCGGACGGGTCGGGCGTACATTTCGCGAGGCGTTTCGGTGGCTCGGGATGGGACGGAATCGTGGGAGTTCAACTCGCCAAGAACGGCGACATTCATGTTTGTGGTCATACCGGTTCGCAAGACCTACCGGCCACACGTGGGACATTTCAGCCGAAGTTGGCTGGCAAGTGGGACGTCTTTGCGGCTCGACTTTCGCCGGATGCTCGCAAGGTTCGATGGACGACTTACGTCGGCGGCGAAGGACAGGACTGCGGGCAGCATCTTCCTGCCGTCATGCCGGACGGATCGTTCGTGGTGACGGGATTCACTCGTTCGAAAAATTTTCCGACGACCAAGGGAGCGTTTCAACGAAAGCCCGGTAGTGACTTCGACGGATTCGTGGTCGCCGTTGCTCCCGACGGCAAACGTCTGACATTCGGCACGCGACTCGGCGGAAACGGAGAGGAAGAATTCCTCGCTCCCGAGTTCCGCCCGGACAGTTCTCTTTGGGTCGTCGGGTCGACTCGTTCGACGAATTTTCCGATCACGTCTGACGCCATCCAAACGAAATATGCCGGAGCTGGGAAACACCCCGAGCGAGGCGACGGGGCTTTGGTCGTCTTTGACAAGACGGCTTCGAAGCTCCGTTTTTCGACCTTCCTCGGAGGCACCACCAAAGGCGGTCACGGAGGCGTCGACATGATCCGGAGAATTGCTTTCGGATCGGATGGATCAATCTATCTCGTGGGCACGACGAGTTCGGCAGATTTTCCGGTCACGAAAGGAGCGGCCCAAACGAAACTTCGAGGTGAGAGCGATGGGTTCGTGATGAAGTTGGTTCCCGTTGGTTCCTGAGATCATAGGCCAGAATTGGGATGCGGCTGTGACATTTTGGAGTTTGGTTTTTGACAAGCCTAAAGCGAGAGCGAAGGCCAAAACCGTCCTTCGCTCTCGCTTCAGGCTTGTCGAAACGCGAAGGCCAAGGCCGATCCTTCGCGCGTGCTTCAGGCTTGTCGAAAACATAGCAACATCGAAAGGTGGACTCGAACTTGCGCGTGCAGGATTCGCGTGGGAAGACGGTTGCTCCTTTGCCTTGGGTTCCCAGAATAACAACAAGGAACCGATTCCCAGTTCCAACCAAGACACACCTGTTGGAGACATCATGAAAAAAATTGCAATCGCGCTCGTGGCTTTGGCGGCATTCGTTTTGCCCGCCAAAGCTCACTTCGTTTGGATCTTGCCGACCGACTCGAAGGACACCGTCCTCGTCGTTTTCGGAGAAGGCGACGGACCCGACGAATATGTTCCCGTTACGAAAATCAAACAGACCAGGATTGCCGCCTACAACGGCAAAGCTGTCAGTCTCAAAGTCAACACGACGATGAAGCGAAAGGGGAAGATCAACGCATACTTCGTTTCCGTGCCGAAGAACGTTGACTTCCTCGCTGGAAAATGCGTCTACGGCGTCATCTCCAAGGGCAAGACGACGTTCAAGCTCGTGTATCATCCGAAGATGGTGACCCATCCGAAGTTTGGTGAAGTCCAGGTGTACAAAAACACCAACTGGAAGAAAGGCCATAACCCCGAAATATTCGAAATCGTTGCCACTCGAAGCGGTTCGAAAATCAAGGGACAGGTCGTGATGAACCACGAGCCCGTTCCCAATTCCGAGGTCGTCATCCGAGTGGCTGGCGGGGACGATCAAATCACAACGAAAACGAACAAGGACGGCAGGTTCCACTGCAAAGCCCCGAAGGGCAAAGGCACGCTGCTTATCCGGGCTCGTCTCATTGATTCCAAGGCGGGCACCTACCAAGGGAAGAAATACCCCGAAACGCGCCACTACGCGACTTTGTCCATTCCATCCGTTGCGACTTCGAAAACGGCCCAGAAGACCAATGCTCCCAAGGAAGACCCACGAGCCTCAAACCTCTTGAAAGAAGCTCGCCAAGCACGAGCCGTGTGGAAGAACTTCCCCGGCTTCACCGCCAACCTCGAAGTGAACGTCAACGGCAAGATCTATAAGACGCCCGTCACGATCACGAGCAAAGGACGCGTCCAAACCGAACTCAAGGACGAAGTATTGCAGAGATGGCTCCGGCGACAGGTCGGCTCGATCGTGAGCCACCGACTCAGCAACGCTGCCGAGTACAACACGCCTTGCGCGTTTGCCGACGACAACAAGAAGCACCCGCTCGGTCGACGGATTCTCATCCTCAACGACGAGCTACACTCGAGCTACCGCATCCGGAACAAACAGATCATCGAAGTGTTTCGAAGCACCGGCCCGATTCGCTTCAAAATTACCGTCTTGAATAACTACCGCAACCGCGACAAGAAATTCTTGCCCGCCTCGTACGTCGTGAATTCGTGGAACGCCAAGACGAACAAACTCGTCAGCTCGACGGCCTTTCATGACACCTGGAAGCGGATAGGAAGGTTCGACCTTCCCGCAACGATGACGATCGTCAACGCCACGAGCTTGAAAGGACAGACCGTCAGCACGACCGCAGAAGCATCCGACACACCACAGTATTTGGACGTGAAGACCCTCCGCTTCACCAACCACAAGTTGCTGTCCAAGTAGCAAGCCTGAACAAACGGTAGAACTCCGATGACCTCCTCGACCTGGCCCAAGAGATTCCTTCTCGGCCCATGGTCGGGGAGGTCATTTTCCTTTCCGAGTTTCTGTCTCCAGCGGCAACTCCCGTCCAAAGAATGAACTGTTCCTCCCAGCTGCTCAAAACCGAAACGCGAGTCCGGCCCCGGTGAAGAAATCCGTCGAAGCATCGTTCAGGCCAAGGCCGACCCGGAAATCGAGCTGGACATTGTTGGTGACGTGGTAGAGCACGCCGGTGTCGAGAAGATATCGCGACGCACGTATCGTTCGACTTCCCGTTTGCCACTGGCCGTAGCCTTCGCCGAACACCGTCAGCTTGTCTGTAAAGACATAGGAAACGAATCCTGTTTGGCCGATCTCGACATACGATTCATTCAGCCCGTCTTGTTGTTCGAGGAATTGCGAACTCCCACCAACATACAATTTGTCCGGTAGGAGTGCCCACGAGTAAGACAGAAAACCCTGCGCTAAGACTTCGTCGGTAGTGATGTCGTCGTCGCCGGTGGGCAATCGAACCTGGAACGTCGCCGCGGACTCGGGAATCCACTTGTCGTTTTCCGTCAACCAAACTCGTGTCCCAACAACCAGGCCCAAAGCACCATTGACGTTCATGGACTGACCGGCCGTTCGGAAGTCGACGTTGTTGTAATTCTGTCGGATCCGAAATTCCAACCACTCGAACAGCCCAACGCGGATGTCGGTTTCGGGAAAGGAATGCCCGCGAGTGATTGTGTCGCGGTTGTCGTCGTAGGAAAACGTGTAACCGCTTTCGACCTGAAAGCGTCCTCGCCCGACGGTTCGGCTTGATGGCGTGAACGTGGGACGATCCGTGGTGATTTGCTTCGGGCCGCCTTTTCGGCCAGACGCACAATTACACGATTCTTCTTTGGGAACGGACCACAACAACGCATTCCGGGTGCCCAAGCTCTTCCAAAAACTCGGTGCGTGAGTCTTCCCGGTCGTGGAGATTTCCTGGTACGGTTCCAGAATCATTTCGCTC
>CAYYUU010000690.1:0-4821 GCA_964474955.1 uncultured Alcaligenaceae bacterium
AGTTTTTCTCTCAACTCCTTTTCGAGCTTTTCTCTCACCTCTTTTTCGACCCGCGCTGCGGTTTCCTTTTGCACTCGCTCCGTAACCTCTTTTTCGAGCTTCTCCCTCAACTCCTTTTCGACTCGCTCCGCGGTCTCTTTTTGCACTCGCTCGGTGACCTCCTTCTCCAGCCTTTCAAGGACCGACATCTCTGTTCGCATTGCCATTTCACGCACCTCCTCTGTCCATTGGTTTTGGTCTTTGTGTTGTTTCAGTTGGTCACGTAGAGCTTCTTTTTCTGGGTCTGTCCGATTTGCCAACATCCACACCATCGACATCCGCCACAATTCGTCCCAACGGGCCCGATCCTCGGAAGCCAACGCATTGAGATTTTCCATCACGAGCAAGAAAGTTCGTTGGAACGCGTCAAAAGGTTCCTCTCGGGCTCGGATCACGGCCAAACACTGGAGCCACAGATTTTTCGACTTCACCAGTTCTTCGGCATTTTCCTCCGACAGGTTCCAAAACAGCGGCTGCCACACGGGAGCGAACTGGTGTAGTTCGTCCGGTGCGCCGAGCAAATCAACAATCGTTTGCGAACTGCCCCAAGGTCGGTTCGCCGTGTAGAACACGATCGGCAAGATAGGCGGCAACAAAAAATTCTCTGGTTTCGATTCCGACGTATCTTTTTCCCACTGACGCCAACACCGATCCCAATACACGACCGCAAAGTAGAGCAACCGCAGCGGCATCATCCGGTCTGTTTCGCTCTGGTGTTCGATCAGGACCACGACCAGCGATTTGACGGTCTTCTTGCCAGCCTGATACGGGACCTCAAAGGGTACATCGGCTTCCCGCCCTCGCCAGTCGTCGGTGTAAAATTCGGTCCCCAACGGTTTGGCTTGCTCGACGAGGAAATTGGCTGCCAGGTCCGGGACAGTATGTTCAAGAACAGCACGTAGATGTTCAGGGTGTTGTAACGTCGTGCGGATTGTGGAGTCCGCATAGTTCCTGATCGGTTCCGAGAGTGACATGAGAATAGACGACGCCCCAAGAGAAAATCATACACGAAGTCGAACTCCCACAGTCTGTATTGTTGTGGGTGATTGACTTCGGAACAAGCCACATTTCTGCGCATTGAAGTTACTGGAGTGACCACGCCGCAAGAAATTCAACTACTGCCAAGGCCCGTCGTTCCGTCACCTCCGAAAGCGCCTCACCTATGGAGAAATCTTCTCCCTTCACTGTCAACACCCACGCCTTCGGCGCATGGTTGAACAAATCGCGAGCGAGCGCAAGAATTGTCTCGGGACGGACGACGTGTCGCATGATTCCGAGATCCGGAGAAGGGGTCACCTCCCGCAGATCATAGTCGTTTTCGCTGTCTCTACAAGCATCGACGAAAACAACCGTGTCGACTTGGCTGATGGGGTCGGCGAGTTCGGGTGCGAGTTGATGGACGACATGAGTTCGAAGCTGCGGGACGTTCTGCGATTGCAAGAGGTGGACGATGTGAGGACCGACGCCATCGTCGCGCCGAAGAGTGTTCCCGTAACCGATCACGAGGAGGGCAGATTCCTGCTTCCCAAGCAGAGGGCGAAAGGTGTTTCCTGGGAATGACATCACGACATGTGTCCAGACATTGCTTATGCCTGGGGGCAAAAGCATGCCACCCAGACATGTTGGAAATGTAAGAGTGGGTGGCCTGCTTCTGCTCTAAGCAGAAGCATGCGTGACCCGGAGGCTTGCTAACCTCGCAAGACCTTGTTGATGACCTGCCCTTGAGCATCGACGAGTTCCACACTCAACGGCATTTCTCCGAAGGCATGCGTCGAGCAGCTGAGGCAAGGATCGAATGCCCGGATGCCGGCTTCGACGCGGTTGAGCATTCCCTCGGGGATCTCGGAACCCTTGATGTAGTGCTTGGCGATCTGGGCCACGGTGCGGTTCATCGCTAGGTTGTTTTGTCCCGTCGCGATGAGCAAGTTGCACTTCTTGATGAGTCCGTGTTCGTCGACGTGGTAGTGGTGGAACAACGTCCCGCGAGGTGCCTCGCTGACGCCAACTCCCTCGAACTGGTTGACCCCCGCCTTGGCCCGGAAGTGTGGCGAGAGGATGTCCGGATCGTCCAGCTTCTGCTCGATCCGCTCAAGGGCACCAAGAATCTCGATGAGTCTTGCGTAGTGATAGTAGAACGAAGACGTGCTCGCGACCTGGCCGCGTTGCTTGTACTCGGCTTGCTCCTTGTCGGCCAGCGGTGTCCCCATCTTGTCACTGAGCAGGACCCTGGCCATCGGCCCGACACGGTAGATGCCGTCCGGATAACCGAGAGGCTTGTAGTACGGTGACTTCAGATAAGAGTATGACTCGACCTTTTCGCCGATGAACTCCTCGTACCTCGTCGGGTCGAGCCTGTCCGCAATGATGTTCCCCTCACTGTCGACGAAACGGAGCTTTCCGCCGTAATGCTCCCACGTCCCGTCGTCGGCCACCAGTCCCATGAACAAGCTCGGGAAGTTACCGAAGTTATCGACCTCTTCCTTGTACTTGTCGAAGAGGCCCTTGAAAAGATTGAGCGCCGTTTTCGTCGTCCCCATCGCTTCGGGAATTCGACTCCGAAGTTCGTCGCTTTGTTCCTCCGTGAGCGGACCTCGCACGCCACCGGGCGCGACCCAAGCGGGGTGGATTTTTTGTCCCCCGAGGGCTTCGATGATCTGCTGCCCAAACTGACGTAGACGGATACCCCCTCGCGCGAGTTGTTCGTTGGCCTTTGCGAGCCCAAAGACGTTCCGAGTCTTGGGGTCGCTATCGAAGCCAAGTAACAAATCGGGGGCGCTCAAATGGAAAAAGCTCAGCGCGTGTGACTGTGTAATCTGTCCGAGGTTCAGCAATCGGCGGAGTTTTTCCGCTGCTGGTGGAATCCGGACAGACATAATTTCGTCACCGGCCTTCACCGACGCGATGAGGTGGCTCACCGGGCAGATGCCGCACACCCTCGCGGTGATGCCGGCCATCTCCGTGAACGGTCGCCCCTCGCAGAACTTCTCGAATCCGCGGAACTCCGCGACGTGGAACCAGGCATCGCTGACTTGTCCGTCATCGTCCAGAAATATGCTGATCTTGGCGTGACCTTCAATTCGGGTCACGGGATCGATTACGACTCTCTTGGTCATTGAAATCCTCCCTAAATAGGGAACAGGAAACAGAAAGACAAAAGGCAGGCGGTTTCCGCGAAAGCTCGAAGGTACAAAAAGGACAACAGGCAAAGAAAGATGTACCTGTGGTGTCTGCCTCATCCTTGGGTAGTCTCTTGCCTCTGCTTTCTATTCCCTGTTCCCTATTTCTTATTCATCCAAATTTGATGTTTGCTGGTTCCAGCTGCGGTTCTTGTCCCGCCAACAATGCCTCCATCACAGCTCGAATTCGATCGGCAGGTGGGGGACAACCAGGCATATAAAAATCGACCTCGACGACTTCGTGAACCGGTTGAACTCGTTCGCGTAGAGGTGGCAACACGCCGGGATCTGATGGAAACTCGGGTTGGAGGGTCGCGAGTTCCACGTAGCTCCGCTTGAGGACCGGTTCCGCACCACGCAATACGTTCCGAAGGGCCGTCACGTTTCCGGTCACGGCACAGTCGCCAAACGAGATAAGGTATTTCGTCCGCTCGCGGATGTGCCGAATGACCTCAAAGTTGTCCTCGTTGCAAACGGCCCCTTCGATCAAGCAAATGTCGACCTCTTCGGGGTACTCCTTGGTGTCCACGAAGGGACCATAAACATAGTCCGCCTTGGCGGCGAGGTCGATGAGCCACTCGTCCTGGTCCAAGAAGGACATGTGACATCCGGAACAGCCACCGAGCCACATCGAGGCGATTTTTAGACGTTCCATTCGTTCTTCTCCCTTGCGTCGACGATGAACTGGAGTCGGGTTCGGTCCTTGACCATCTCGGCCACCGTGGCACCTTGTCGGAAGATCGCGCCGGTCGGACATGCCTGGACACACTTCCCGCACGAGGTGCAAGTAGGGGACTCGCCCCATGGTTGGGCCATGTCCGTGATGACGCGACAGTTCACGCCTCGGCCCAGGACGTCCCACGTGTGAACGCCTTCGATCTCGTCACACACTCGGACACAGCGGGTGCAAAGGACACACCGGTTATGGTCGATGCCGAAGGTGTCGTGGGACACGTCAATGGAGACTTCCGGGTGGAGGTACTCGAACCGGACGTGGTCGACGCCCAGTTCCATCGCCAAACTCTGAAGTTCACAATTCCCGTTGGCGACGCACACGGCACAGATGTGGTTGCGTTCCGTGAGGAGCAACTCGGTGATCATCTTGCGGTACTCGCGGAGCCGCTCGGTGTGCGTGGACACCTTCATCTCTTCCGAAATTTGGGTCACGCAGGCCGGGTGTAACTTCCGGCTCCCCTCGATTTCCACGAGACAAAGGCGACACGCGCCGACGTCCGTCACGCCGTCAAGGTGACACAACGTAGGGATGCGAATTCCAGCTTCGGTCGCGGCCTCAAGGATCGTAGCACCGTCGTTAGCACTCACGAGTTGGTCATTGATAGTTAGTGTTCGAACTGACATCGGAATCCTATTTCCTGGTCTGGTGTTTCGTGTTGGGCTTTGGGTTAACTGGCAGGGGATGGCACCAACGGTAAACGTTGTCGCATTCTCCCGTTCGTCGATTTCTGCAGCAGGCTCTCGTATTCCTCGCGGAAATACCGCAACGTGCTCAGCACAGGATTCGGGGCCGTCTGACCCAAGCCACACAAGCTGGCATCGCGGACCATCTCACACAGGTCCTCCAGGACCTGCAGGTCGGCACTCGTCC
>CAYYUU010000691.1:0-4818 GCA_964474955.1 uncultured Alcaligenaceae bacterium
ACAGGTTCTTATTGATACGATGCAGGTCGTCTGCTGACTGTGGGTCTGTTGGGTGTTCGGGGGAGCATTCGCCTGGCTCTCATCCTTACTTGCCCGAACCGCTCAGGGTTTCGAAATCCCACGATTTCGTCTCTGCGATCCGGACAGTGAGGTGTCTGTCGACTTCGGCCCCCCTTTCTCCGATCATACCAATCTGGGATTCTTCGGTTCGGTGGCACGTTCCCGCTTTGCGGATGCCACCAAACCTGGGCTCGAGAGGCAGCACCCGTTGGGAATCTCCTGCAAAGGCTTGGACAGGTTATTTGTCGGACACGTGCTGACGGATTCCACCTGACGTCTGCCGCTGTAGGAGTTTCTCAGGTTCGGCCAGAGAGCCACGACTCGGGAATCGCCAAAGACATTCCACCGAGATGAGGCAGTTCGTTGGTGTGAGGGAAGAGGTCCGTCAAACCTGCCCAGACGGGTTGCGCCATCACGTCTCCGCATCCAAGCCATCGAGACCGACTTGTGGTCTCTTTTTCGCTTGGAACTTCCTCCTTGCGCCGACAAATCCAGAAGCTCAAGGACTCTAAAGGAAGGGGAAGCCTCCATGCCGTTCTGGGGGGTATATGTCATTCTGGCCGCTTTGGGTGGGATTGCCCTCGGGGCATTCGCGGCGTACGTCCTGATCCGACGTCACGACCGTTTGAACCTGGCCGGTGCCCAAAGCCGAGCCGAAGAATTAATCGCCAACGCTAAAAAAGATGCCGAGAATCGCTTCAAAGAAGCCGAACTCAAAGCCAAGGACGAAGACTTCCAACGCCGCGAAGCCTTCAACAAGGAAACGGAAACGACTCGCAGCGAGCTTCGCGACCAGGAACGAAGGCTCGACAAGCGAGAAGACACGCTCGACCAAAAAGATAAGACGCTCCAGAAAAAAGAACGCTCGCTACAAAACCAGGAACGAAAAATTCGCGAGCGAAAGGAAAACCTTGAAAAGAAGCTCGCTGCCGCCGAAGCCCTTTTCGACGAACAAACCGAGAAGCTCCACGAGATCTCCGGGTTGTCGCGGGAGGAAGCCGTGGCCCAATTGATGACCCGCCTCGACAAGGAGTTGGCCGACGAAATCGCCACGAAAATCCAGAAGTCCGAAGAGCAATTCCAACAACAGTGTCAGGAAAAAAGTCGCCACATCCTCACCGCAGCCATCCAAAAATACGCCGCCGAACACACCGCCGACACGACCGTCAGCACCGTCGACATCCCCAGTGATGACATGAAGGGGCGGATCATCGGGCGGGAAGGACGCAACATCCGGACGTTCGAGAAGTCCACCGGCGTCGACGTCATTGTCGACGACACGCCCGGCGTCGTCATCGTCAGCGCGTTCGACAACATCCGCCGGGAAGTCGCCAAGATCGCCTTGACGAAACTCATCCAGGACGGACGCATTCACCCATCACGCATCGAGGAGGTCGTCGAGGAGACACGCGAAGAAATGGAACGGCACGTCATGGAGGTCGGCCAACGGGCTCTGCAAGACGCCAACGTCGGGTTCCTCCACGAGAAACTCATCCAACTTTTGGGCCGGCTGAAGTTCCGCACGAGTTACAGTCAAAACGTCTTGCAGCACAGCCTCGAAGTGGCCCACCTCGCCGGATTGATGGCCGACGAACTTGGCTACGACGGAATGCTCGCGCGACGCTGCGGATTGTTGCACGACATTGGAAAAGCGGCAGATCACGAGATGGAAGGCGGCCACCCGAAGATCGGAGCCGAACTCGCTCGACGCTACGGCGAAACGAGCAAAGAAGTCCTGCACGCCATCGCCGGACACCACGACGACGTAACGATGGATCACGTCTATACCGTGCTTGTCGCTGCTGCCGACGCCATCAGCGCGTCACGACCGGGAGCCCGCCGCGAAACCCTCGAGAAATACGTCAAGCGACTCGAAGAACTCGAAGCTCTGGCCTCCGGATTCCCTGGCATCGAGCAAGCTTACGCCATCCAGGCCGGACGAGAACTCCGCGTCATCGTCAACGCCCAAGAACTCGACGACAGCAACTCCATCAAGGTCTGCCGAGAAATCGCCCGAGCGATCGAACAAAATGTCAACTATCCTGGAGAAATCAAAGTCACCGTCGTGCGAGAGACGAGGTCTGTGGAATTTGCGAAATAAGTGAGGGGTTGAGGGTTGAGAGTTGAGGGCTGAGAGTCTGGTGTTTTGTTGGCCGAAGGCCAAACTCAACGTAGCCTGGTCAGAATGGCCAGGGAACAAGACGCAACACCAACCTCTCTTCTGCCTTCGCACCTTGGCGTCTTCGCGTAAGACTTTTTTCCTTCTCTCAACCTTCAACTCTCAACCCTCAACCTTCACAACTCACGGCGTGATGCGCAAATTGTATGGTCCGGTCACGTTTGTGGAGTACGACGTCGTCACGATCTGATAAATGCCCGATGCTGTGGGAGTGTAGATGATTCGGGCATTCGCTCCAGCTCCTCCATCGTCGTCGGAGGTGATCAATCGTCCCTGGCTATTTTCCAGGTACAAATAGTTGTCATATTTTGAAGTCAAGTTGATCGTATAACGCACGCCTGCCTTGAGATGAACTCGGTACACGTCTTCTCGGCGACCAGCACGATGGGGACAGAACTTGTCGGTCGCCTCCAAACTTCCACTCCGATTGACTTCCGCCTTCGCGTCTTGGACCAACAAACCAGACCCGATCATGAATGCCGTTGCGGTGAGGACAATGGATTTTCGCAGACGCATGTTGTGTCTCCTTGAGGTCGAAGAATGGAAAACGTTGGTGTCGTTCATTCGAGAAAACGACGACACCAGAAACCTCGAATTTTCCGAACACTGGCTTTTTGCATTGTAAAGCCGGGTCCGGCGATTGCAAGGATGCTCTACCCTGAGTCCCTATTCCTCCGAAATCAACACGATCAGCGACCGACCACCCACCATATATCTTCGATCCCATTCGAACGGTATGGCCTCTTCGAACTCGACGATGTCCTTCGGCGATTCCAGCGACGTATCCACGATTCGACGCCACGGACGCCCACTTGGAGATCGGGGGATGCGAAACGGGACCGGTTGACGCCACGAATTGAAAGCGATGTAGAAATCCTGATCCCTCAAATCGGAAGACGGACGTGGCGAACCCTTTCGACTATCCACGTTCCCTCCGACCTCTCCGCCGTCAATTGTGAGGGCCAACGTCCGGCTCGAATACGAAAAATCCGGCTTGAACGGCGTGACGCCGTGCCAGGTAATGTCGGGCTTGAGGTTGCCTTTCGGCCCGACTCCCCGAAAAAACGTTCGTCGACGCAGCGCCGGATGTTTCTTTCGCAAGGCAATCAACATTTTCACGAACCGAAAGAAGTCCGAGTTGGACTCCAGGAGCGACCAATCGACCCAGCTCACTTCGTTGTCCTGACACCACGCGTTGTTGTTGCCCTTCTGTGTTCGCAAGAATTCATCGCCCGCCAACAACATCGGCACGCCTTGCGAAAGCAACAACGTCGCCATCAAATTTTTCGCCTGTCGCCGCCGAAGTCGCAAAATCTGAGGGTTGTTCGTCGGCCCTTCGATCCCGCAGTTCCAGCTATTGTTGTGGTTTTCGCCGTCTCTGTTACCCTCTCCATTCGCTTCGTTGTGCTTGTGGTTGTACGACACAAGGTCATAGAGCGTAAAGCCATCGTGGCACGTAATGAAGTTGATCGAATTTTTGGGAAGCCGTCCGGGTGGCTCGTACAAATCCGCACTCCCACACAACCGCGTCGCCAGCGCCGAAGTCATCCCAAGATCGCCTCGCCAGAAACGCCGGACGTCGTCGCGGAATTTGCCATTCCATTCCGACCAACGTTTGCCGAACGGAAAAAATCCAAGTTGATAGAGCCCCCCCGCGTCCCACGGCTCGGCAATCAGTTTTGTATCTGCCAGAACTCCGTCTTCGACAATCATCTCCACGACCGGAGGTTCGGGCAGAACGTGCCCTCTACTATCGCGTCCCAAGATGGCGGCCAGGTCGAACCGAAGGCCGTCGACGTGCATCTCGGCGACCCAGTAACGCAAACACGTCAGGATCAAGTTGCGGATGACCGGGTGATTACAATTCACCGTGTTCCCACAACCGGAGTAGTTGAAGTATTCGCCGTTCGGCCCCAGCATATAGTACAATTGGTTATCGAGTCCGCGGAACGAATACGTCCGCCCTCGTTGGTCACCCTCGCCGGTATGGTTGAACACGACGTCAAGAATCACCTCGATCCCGGCATCGTGGAACGCCTTGACCATCTCTTGGAATTCGGCGACTTGATTGTGATCGCTGGCGCTGGCGGCGTAAGAAGCTTTCGGAGAACTGAAGTTGATGCTGTTGTAACCCCAGAAATTTCGCAGCGGCTCCCCCGTTCTGGGATTCGTGAAGGGGCAATCGTTCTCGTCAAACTCGTGGATCGGGAGCAGTTCCACGGCCGTGACGCCCAATTCCTGCAGGTAAGGAATCTTTGCCGCAAGTCCGCGAAACGTTCCGGCCTCCGTCTCCCGAATCCCCGCCGTTGGATGGCACGTAAACCCCCGCACATGCAGTTCGTAGATGATCGAATCTTCGAAAGGAATTAAAGGAGGAACGTCTTCCTGCCAGTCGAACTCGTTGTGCATGAACAGACTTCGCCGTCGTGTCCCACGCGGAGCCGGCAGCGAACTCGTCTCTCGTCTCTCGTCTTTCTGTTCCCTGTTCCCTGTTCCCTGTTCCATATTTTCTGTTCCCTGTTCATTATTCCCTGTTCCCTTCGGTTCATACGGTTCGATGCCACAGACTACTCCATCCG
>CAYYUU010000692.1:0-4816 GCA_964474955.1 uncultured Alcaligenaceae bacterium
ATCACGGCACTCATATATTTGGTCCTTATATCAAACGCCTAGCACAGCTTGACGAGAGAAGAAGATGAGCTTGAGTCGTGGGCTCGGGAATTTGCCTTCCGTCGCACCCAAACTGACATTTATTGTTTCAACACTTGAAGACGCGAGCAACCCACAAAGAAAACCGTCGCACAAAGTCGAGGTGTGTTCGTTGGATGGTCTAATCAATTAGAATCGTATTTGTGGTCGTTCGGAGAGACCTTCTTTCGCGGAGGGAAAGACGACACTCCAAAAATACGATATTTGTTGATCCGTCCGCCCTCCGCGCTGTTCCGAGATCATCGTTTGGCGATCTTGTTCAAGATGTCAATACCGCGATCAATCGTTTCATCGGGCGCCGCATAACTCACTCGAAAATGTGTGTCGTGCTGGCTAAACACCTTCCCAGGAATGATCAACAAGTTATTCCGAATTGCTTCGCCGACGAAATCACTTCCTGTTCCGTTGGGAACCTTGCCATAGAGATAGAACGCACCACCAGGTTTGACGACTTCAAAGTTATCCTTCACGCCGTTGTATAACCGATCACGTTTCTGCTTGTAATTCGCCACGATTTCGGACGTGTCGAAATCCCATGCCGCGACGCCCGCATGTTGGACAATGCTCGGCGCACAGACATACGTAAATTGCTGCATCTTGAGTATCTCGTCGATCATGGCTTTTGGCCCGTGAGCAAATCCCAGTCGCCAGCCCGTCATCCCATACGCCTTGCTGAATCCATCTACAACGAGAACATCTTCGTTATATTCTGCAGGGCTCACGAACTCTCCGTCGTAGCAAAAGATACGATAGACCTCGTCGCTGACGAGCAAGACGTCTCGCTCCTTCGCGAGCAACGCCAATTGTCGCAGCGTCTCTCGGTCGATCAACTGTCCTGTCGGATTCGCCGGGCTGTTGACGATGATGGCCTTCGTCTTTGGGGTGATCGCGGCTTCGACTTTGTCCACGTCGATTCGAAAATCGGGGTGCGTATCGATCGTAACCGGCGTCCCACCGGCGAGCTTGATGAAGTGCGGGTACATGACGAAATACGGATCGAACGTGATTACCTCGTCTCCCGGATTGACACAACAGAACAGAGCTAACGCGAGTCCACCGCTCGTCCCGCTCGTGATCAACATTTCGCGATCAGAATGTTTGTACTGTTCTCGAACGTGGCGAAGGATCTTGGCCCGCAATTCGGGGATTCCCTGGGTCACGGTGTATCCGTTGTGGCCCGCATCGATGGCTGCGTGGGCCGCTTGTTTGATGGGTTCGGGAACGTCGAAGTCTGGCTGACCGATGCTCAAGTTGACTGGATTTTGCAAACTTTTGGCAAGCTCGAACACCTTCCGAATGCCCGAAACCTCAATAATCTGGGTCCTATCGGCGATCCAATTTTGGTTCATTTGTCGCTCGTATTGCAAGAAAAAGGATATCGCACTTGTTTCTTTCGAAGAGGATATGGTATCAGATTACTCACTCAAAGATACCACCCTTATCTCCGGAGAGGGCCATCTCAAAAGCCATCTCCCGGATCAGAATTCATTTTATTTAGTTCGTCTCTGTCGGAGCGTATTTTTCCTTGACCGGTCGACTCCAGGCTGGTCAAGGCTGCTCGGATGGAACGGCTCGGCAGCAAGACTTGCAAGCGGACTCCCCTTTTCATACGTTTGAGGTTTTGGTAAAAGCCTCGCCCGAACCGAGATTCTCACAACCGATGTGGATAATATTCCGGCTTGGGCCCATTTTTTTCGAAATAGGTACACGCATGGACGCCTCTCACGAACCATCGAAATCCTCCGGCATTGTCCTTCGTCGCATTCCTCCAAAAGCTACGGAAGTGTCGGCGTTATTACCGGAAGGTTTCGTGCCGCTTCGCCTTCACATGGAACCGGGGAACATGTGCGTCGAGTTGGCCCAACCGGAGGTGTTGCTCGGGAGACATTCGACCGCCGACGTGCGAGTTCCGTTGCCCGACGTCAGCCGTAGGCACTGTCGATTTCGGTTTTCTGACGGTAATTGGGAAGTCGTCGATTTGGACAGCCTCAACGGAGTCTACGTCAACGACGAACGCCTTCGCGAATCGGTCCTCCAACGAGGCGACACGATTCGCATAGCTGGAATGACATTCCTCGTCGACCTGCCAGTCCCGCAAGGCTCGCGGACGGACAGTGAAGACGACGGTGGAGAAGCCGTCCTCCGAAAAATCGCTGACGTGTTGCCGATGCGAAAAACGGAAAAGGTGACCGATCAGATGCGAAAAGCCGGATAATCGTCTTATGGTTGGGAGTTACTTTTCGCTCCGCGAAAAGGTTTGTTTTAGGAAGCAGTAGGCACACTCGGAACGCGAAATTTATTTCGCGTTCTTGTGTATCGTCTGTTTTTCTTTGCGTTTTCTGTCTTCTTCTCGTTCCACAACTCCGCCTTGCAAAACCAGAGTTTATTCCACGCAAAGGCTTTTTATCTCCCATCCCACACCGTTACTCAACCCAACGCCTTTGGCCAGCGCACTTTCCACTTGTTCAGAACGCCGCGTACCTTCTCGTGCGGATAATGCTTGTCGGGTCGTCTGAGAACTCGCAGCATGGTCTTCACGATTGGGCGAGCGTCGGCTTCGCTCGAAACGCCCTGTTCCATGGCATCGAGAGCCAAGGATCGGAGTTGCGGCGCAATCGGCCTGGTGAGGCAACTTTCCAAAAACTTCAGGTTCTCTTGAGCCCGAACTGGGGCAAGTTCTGTCCTGCTCGCGAGCCGGCGTAGTATCATTTCTTGGACTAGCGAACTCTCGGCCTTCAACAGACGAGCCACGATGTCCGAATGGTCGAGATATGTATTCGCCTGGACGAGAAATAACGCTGAAAGTGGGTTCTTCGCCTTCCACAAATTGACGTCTCGGATTTTTCCTTCCGGCAGACGCAACAACATCTCAGCCGAACGAGTCGCAAACTCCAACGACGAAGTGCCAAGGCTTTCGAAATATTGGGCCAACGGTTCTCCCGTGCTCGCGACTGCTTCCTCGCTCCAATATTCATGTTGCAAGAATTCCCCGGCGAGATGGTCGAGCAGGACTTCGTCTTTCTCGGTCAGAGCGAGTTCGACCAAACGCGGATACCCTGTTCCGCCCCAGGCCAAACGAATGTGCTCACACAATTTGTCCCGCGAGATGGTCGGACACGTTTCCAGCACCCTCGCGGCGGTTTCATCAGAAAGGACGCACGCATATCGCAACAATTGATCGAGCACTTCTTCGTCCGGGACCCAACGGAGGAAGTCTTTCGTCTCGCGCAACAGGCGATTCAGTTCCCCTCAATATTTCAGCGGCCAGGCATACGTTTCGAGGAATGGTATGAGTGCCGTACGCCGGATTCGTTTTGCCTCGGCAACGACAAGATTCTTTGATCCCTGCCGTCGGGGTCGCAGTTCGGAGAACGCGGGGCTTTTCGAAATCAGGTCTTCGATTTTCGAGACAGGGGGTTCGCCGATTTGGTGTCGGTCGAGCAGAGCCTTTACTCGATTGTTGAAAATATCGGCCTCGTCTGGGCGCCAGGGTCCCGACCGAAACGAAGACCGCCAACCATCGACAAACCCCGAGGAAAACACGCCGAGCATCCACAGGCCGAAAATCACCAGGATCACTCGGACCAGCCAAACGCCAAAGGATTGCCACATCGGCCAGTCATCTTGTTTGGACAGAGCGCCGCCGACGAGGAACAACGTCACGAGCGCGAGAAAGACCCACGTTCCCCAAGACGTAGTGGAAGTCGGCGTTGTGGATTCTTTTGGTGTTTCCATCTCGCGGTTCTCACTCCTTCCCGAGCAAGGAATCAATGACCCAACAACCACGCACATGTGGTTTGCCGTTGCGACAATGCCCCAAGATTTCCTCGTCGTCGCATCCCGCTTCTTCGAGAGCGTCTGCCAAGATCGGGACGTCCGCGAAGCGGCCCTTCTCGTAAATCGCTTGTGCCAATTTCGAGACGGTCGAATTAGTGGCCCAGAGCCCGAGTTCGATGGGTTCGGCAAAGGGATTGCGCACGACGTCGGCGAGGAGATCGCGATACGTTTCGAGCGAGTCGTCGGAATTGCCTTCCGCGAGACAAACCTGGGAACAAACCCGAAATGTTCGAGATTGTGACGCCGTCAATTGTGCCGCATGGGCTGCATACAACTCGCGAAATCCACGCACAAAGTCTTTATGACGTGGAAACGAATCCTCGCGGAAATTGTGCCTCGAACGAATCTGATGGCGGGCCTTTGCTGCTTCGGCTGCCGCTTTCTTTAACTCTTCGGGCGACCGCTTCCCGTCGACGAATTTTTCTGCCGCAATCACTGCTTTTTGGCTTCGTGGCTCGACCAAGTTATCCCAAAGCCTGCGACAACAGGCCACCGCGAACAACCGCAGCTTCCTCTCGCTCATCTCGCCGACAAAACACCCGAGGAGCGTGTTCGGGAAGATGTCGGCATTCCAAGCTTCCTGGAACTGATGCTGTCGAGACTTAGCCATCCCAAGCAATCGCGTCGTCCCGAGACTGTAGAAAAATCGCCAGGCCAAATTCGGTGCGTGTTCGATCAGACCCGGAAAGTCGGAAGGCGTTCCAACCCGAGGGGGCTCTGTCGTGTGGTCGAAAGTTTCGGCAACTGGCCACCGATGCCATTCGTAGCGGTAGGAACCTTCTCGTTGGAACAGATTCCACAACCGAGGCGAGTTGGTGCGATAATAAAGGTATTGATCGGTGTTGTCGAGAAAGCCGAACGCCACGCAAAGTTCAGGACTTCCTTGTACCTTGTCGAACAC
>CAYYUU010000693.1:0-4813 GCA_964474955.1 uncultured Alcaligenaceae bacterium
CGCTCCGGAGTCGCACTGCTGCTTCGCAGCATGCAACTCCTTCGCTTCGTGTTGTCTTGCTCGCTCCGGAGTCGCACTGCTGCTTCGCAGCATGCAACTCCTTCGCTTCGTGTTGTTTTGCTCGCTCCGGAGTCGCACTGCTGCTTCGCAGCATGCAACTCCTTCGCTTCGCTTAGGCTCAGCTTGCCCCACCCTACGAAAAAAAGCCTGAAGCCGTGTTTCGCGCTCCGCTCAGTGTTTCTTTTTCGCTTCGGGAGCTTTCCGCTGCTTCGCAGCAAAAGCTCCCTGCGCTCAGTTCCTCGCTTGCGCTTCGGGTTGGTAAAAAAGAAACACCGCAACACAACTTTCGAACACTCTAAACTAACACCTCGACGAATATCGCAACCATCTTGGCAGGAGATCCAACGCCGTGAAATATGTCGTGCTCGGTTCCGGAGGACAACTGGGTCGGGATTTGTGTCCGCTGTTGCAAGGCGAGGTCGTGCCGCTTACTCGCGACGAAATCGACCTGACAAAACCCGACACGTTGTCCCTTTTGGAGGACTACAAACCCGACGTGGTGATCAATTGCTCGGCCTACAATTTCGTTGACATCGCCGAAGCCGAGCCGGAAGCGGCGTTTCGCGTGAACGCGTGGGCCGTGGGCGAACTGGCCAAGCTGTGTCAACAACTGGATTGTGTCCTTGTGCATTTTAGCACCGACTATGTTTTTGGGCTCGATCGTGAGCGGAAGACGCCTTTGACTCCGGCAGATCCGCCCGGTCCGATGAGCATGTACGGCACGAGTAAACTCGCTGGCGAATATCTTCTGCGGGCCCATTGTACCAGGCACTATGTTATCCGCACTTGTGGTCTTTATGGCGTCTGGGGCAGCGGAGGGAAGGGCGGCAACTTTGTCGAAACGATGCTCCGATTGGCCGGGCAAGGAAAGACGCTCCGAGTCGTCAACGATCAGTTCTGTACCCCGAGTTATACGGTTGATGTTGCCAACGCCACGATCGAGTTAATCGCGACGGGACAATACGGGCTTCATCACGTGACCAATTCTGGTTCGTGCACGTGGTATGAACTGGCGCGAACGATCTTTGAACTCGAAGGCGTAGATGCGAAACTCTCGGAAACGACGAGCGCCGAATATGGAGCGAGGGCTCAAAGGCCAGCGTATAGTGTCCTCGAACAAACGAAAGCGGTGGGGATGTTGCGGTCGTGGAAGGAAGCCGTTCAGGCGTATTTGGAAGAAAGGAAGAGTAGGGAATAGGGAACAGGGAACAGTCGTAGAGTGGGGCAAGCGCAGCGAAGAAGACTTTTGGTGCGAAGCACCGGAAAGGCTTCGGAGCGAGAAAGACCACACGGAGCGAAGGCCCACCATTTTTCTTATGCAGGAAAAATCCGATCCCGATTTTCCCGAACGTTCTTGGTGGCGTTGCGGCTGTCGACGATGAGCTTGGAGTGCTCGACGATCCAACCCCAATCGTATGCGTCGTGGTCCGTGACGACGAGAACACAGTCGAGACTCGCGAGGTATTCGGGCGTGAGTTCTTGGCTTTCCATCGGCGGCAGGTCAGGATATTTTCGCATCCGCGGCAAGACGGGAATGTGGGGATCGTTGTAGGTGACCTCGGCCCCTTTGTGGAGGAGCAATTCGAGTAGCTCGAAGCCGGGGGATTCGCGAGGGTCGTCGACGTTCTTCTTGTAGGCCATGCCGAACAGACCGACTTTGCTGCCCTTTACCGGTTTAGCGTGGTCGTTGAGAGCATCGGCCAGTTTGTGAATGACGAACTGAGGCATCGACGTGTTGATCTCTCCGGCGAGTTCGATGAACCGCGTTGGCATGCCGTACTTGCGGGCGACCCACGTCAGGTAAAACGGATCGATCGGGATGCAGTGCCCACCGAGGCCCGGACCAGGATAGAACGCTTGGAACCCAAACGGTTTTGTTTTGGCCGCGTCGATCACTTCCCAAACGTCCACGCCCATTCGGTCGTAGAGCATCTTCAATTCGTTGACCAGCGCGATGTTGACCGCCCGATACGTGTTCTCCAAGATTTTGCACGCCTCGGCCACTTCCGGCGTCGACACCTTTATGATCTCGACCACGAATTGTTCGTACAGGGCAGCCGCCAGTTCCAAGCTGTTTGGTTCGATCCCGCCGACGACTTTTGGGATCGAGGACGCGGTGAAGTTTGGGTTTCCAGGATCTTCGCGTTCGGGGCTGTAGGCCAGGAAGTAATCCTTTCCGACTTCCAATCCGCGTTCGTCGAGAATCGGCTTCATGACGTTGCGTGTGGTGCTCGGATAGGTGGTACTCTCCAGGATTACCAGTTGACCCGGTCGGAGCGTTTTGGCGATGGCTTCGGTGGACTTGATGACGTAGGTCAAATCGGGCTCGCGGGTTTCGTTCAGCGGAGTCGGCACGCAAATGAGGATCACGTCGGCTTCGGAGAGACGTTCGAAATCGGTCGTGGCGTCGAACCGATTCTCTCGCATCGTCTGGATGACCTGGTGTGGGATGTGGCCGATGTAACTCTCGCCGCGTGCGAGTCGGTCGATTTTCTTTTGGTCGACGTCAAAACCCAGGATCGGAAAGCCACTTTGCGAAAGTCCACGGGCGAGCGGCAGTCCAACGTATCCGAGCCCGATGATTCCGACCAGGGCCGTTTGGTTTTTGATTTTCGAAAGCAAAGGGGGATGTTGTTGGAGTTGGGAAATCACTTGTGCTGGCTCCGGTGTGGTGTGCTCGAACAATGTTGATTTGTTGGGATGGAAAAGGCCGAATCAGTTTTTTGGGACGGAAATTCGGTACACAAAACCCACAAAACCTCTGTGTTGTGGGTTTTGTGGGTTTTGTGTGTGCATTTTCAACCTTCCACTTAAAAAACGACCTTTCGAAAATGCGACCTGAACTCCCAAAACACGTACACAAAAAACACAAAAATACCTCGCCCTGATTTTTGTGTTTTTTGTGTACGTGTTTTGGACCTCCGGTTCGAAAAACGCCCTTTCGAAAATGCTCCCGGAAGGGTCAAAAACCGTACGCAAAAAGTGCAACAATCAGGGCGAGGTATTTTTGTGTTTTTTGCGTCCACATTTGCCGCCTCGGTTTCGAAACAACACCACAAAGGCGTTCTTTCAAAGGAGCGAAACACGACACTCAAAACCCAAGGCAGGCGCCCTTTCGCGGGGCCGGACGGATGAATAAGTGTCGCGTTTGAGAGGGCCTACGTAGAACATGCTTTTGCCAAAAGGCAAAAGCATGCCACACACGAGGATGTGAATCTTGGGTGGCATGCTTCTGCTGTAAGCAGAAGCATGGGCCAGAGTCTTCGCCCCGGCATCGTTCCAAACGCGACTCTTATTGATCCGACTGCCCAAAGGACGACAAACGTCC
This sequence comes from uncultured Alcaligenaceae bacterium, assembly GCA_964474955.1. Lineage (GTDB taxonomy): Bacteria > Planctomycetota > Planctomycetia > Gemmatales > Gemmataceae > CAYRFQ01. The sequence continues at coordinate 3,389 of CAYYUU010000693.1, forward strand.
CAAGTCCAAATGGTAGAAAACCACCCCCCGATCTATCAACGTTGAACAACTCAGAATTTGTTCTTCAAACTCTCGCCGATCTCGTCTCTGCCGGTATTGTTTCGAGCTTCGGGATGTATTGGACTTTCCGCCACGACGTATTGGCTCGTCCGGTGATCCAAACCCAAAAGGCCAGCCAGGCCGCGACGTTGAGGACAACAAACGAACCCGCAACCGACGCCAGCCGCGACTTCTTGCTCAATCCCGTCCACAGCCCCAACATCCCGAGTGCGTAAAAGGTGATCTGGGCGTATAACAGGAATCGATAGAACGGCGAAGTCAAGACGACGCAACTGACCAGAGCGACGAGCAAACCCCACGGCATGACGAGCCGCATGAGTTTGTGCGAGACGAATTCAAACCAGATGGGGTTGTCTTTGGGTCGGAGGATCGCAGGCAACCGAGCGACCAGTTGATAGTTCCCCGTCAACGTGCGGATCTTGCGTTTGAGTTCGTCCTTGGCTTTTTCCGGAAGGTGGTCGTAGGCGATGGCTCCGCGTTGGAGGACGACTCGTTTACGCTGTAGGACGACTTGCATGGGCCAGAAGACGTCGTCGAGAAGCGTCCCGGGCGGGATCGGACGGAACAACTCGCGTCGGACGGCGGAGATGGCTCCGGTCGAGCCGACCATCGAGTATCGGCGGGTTTCCTGGTGGCGAATCCATTTCTCGTAGCGCCAATAAAATCCTACGCCTTCGGTCACGCCGGGACGTTTTTCGATCACCAGTTCACCGCTTACGGCCCCGACGCTGGCGTCCGTAAAAGGAGCCAGGAGTTTGACCAATGCGTCGGGTGCCCAACGTTGGCGCACGTCCGCGAACACGAGGACTTCACGTTGGGCTTGCTGACACCCGATTGTCAATGCTTCGGCCTTGCCGACATGTTGTTCCAGTTCGATGACGTGAATTTGGTTTCCGGCAAATTCCCTGGCGAGTGCGGCGGTGTTGTCTGTCGAGCCGTCCGAGACGACGATTATTTCGCCGACGTAGGGCGAATTTTCAATGAGACACACGAGTTCTTCGAGACGTCCGACGATCCGATCTTCCTCGTCCCTGGCACACAGAACGATACTCACCGACTCAGGTTGAGGCACAGTTTCGCCGGGCGAACGCGGGAACCCTTTGGCCCACATCCAGAACAAATGGGGATAGCCGACGCAAGTATAAACTGCGATCCCGATTCCGACCCAGAAACATATCTCGAAGGGCTGCATGGCGTTCTTGTTATTTTGGAGTGCGTTAGCGCGGGCGGTTGGATAAATAAGTGTCCCCTTTGGGAGGTCTGACGTAGAACATGCTTTTGCCAAAAGGCAAAAGCATGGCCTAGAGTCACGGAACCAGCATCGTTCCAAACGCGACTCTAATTTATCCGACTGACATGCTAATG
>CAYYUU010000694.1:0-4806 GCA_964474955.1 uncultured Alcaligenaceae bacterium
GAACGCATCGAGCCATTTGCCGCGGCCACGAACACATCGTCCGGTTGGCAAGCATCCACCGCTTGGAGTTCGAGTTCGTAGGGACGTTCGTCCGGATGAAACAATTCGCCCCAAAGTGTCGTACGGCAGCGGCCAACAAGAACCTCATCCACCGTCAGTGGCAACAGAGGCACACGAGGTGATTGATTTCGATAACCGAGTGCGTCCAAACAGTCACAGACGACCGCCGAATACAAGTTCTCGCGGATCATCGAGAGGGTGATTTCGTTGGGAATGTTTGACATGACGTTCCTTCTTCGGGGGCAAGGAGAGAGAGGAAAAAACAAAATCCCTATTATGTTTGGGTTGGAGCTTCGAATCAAAGAGGAGAGTGTTTGCGGAGCGCAGGAGCGCTCACACCCTCCATGAGTCCTTCGACATCATTTTCTGCTTTGATCTGAGCAGTCGCCATGTCGAAATGCGACGTCATTCCTACAATAACTCACGCGATACTTTCCTCCTTGCCTGGTGAGTATTGAGCCGACAACCTACTTCTTTGAATTTCCCCAACGATGTCAACAAGGCGGAGCGGCCCATGGACCAGAATGCGCAAATGGACGGACGGATTCAAGCTGCGGATCAAGCGTATGATCGAGAATCCACCGCAGGGTCAGTGTCGAGTTCCGAACAGACACCAACCACTGCGGCAGCAACCAATCAACAAGCGGAGCCGAACTCCACTGGCGAGAATACTCCCAAGCCTCGGCGATCCCTTGGTCGTAAATGCGTCGGGCTCTGCAAGTGGATCGTTGCTTCGCCGTTTCTGCTCCTGAGTCTCTACTGTACCATCATCCTGGTCGGGCTCATCCCCGTGAACAACGACTTTCAGCAAGCGGAAAACGGCGTCACTATCCATGTCTTTTCCACCGAGATTCACTCCGACATCGTCATGCCGATCAAAACCGAAGTCATCAACTGGCGTAAGAAATTTCCGGCCAAGTACTTCGAAGAGCCTCCTGAGGACGCGACGCACGTGGCGATCGGGTGGGGAGCCAAGAAGTTCTTCATCGAGACGGCGGAGTGGGAGGATTTCAAGTTATCCACGGCCGTCGAGGCGATGGTCTTCCCGTCCGCGACGTGTATGCACGTACGGTTAACAACTCTCGACGGGATGCGGATGGTGGGTAACCACGCCCAAACCATTACGATCACGCGAGATCAGTATAAACGTCTCGTGGATCACATCCATTCTGCGTTTGAGACCGATGAGGATGGACAATACATGTTTATTCCGAACTCGGCTTATGATTGGGAAGACGCGTTTTTCGAGGCGAAGGGTTCATACAACTGCGTCAACACTTGCAACGCCTGGGCCGGTCGAGCTTTGACGTCGGCGGGAATTCGGACTCCCTGGTTTGCCACCATGCCCGGGACCTTATGTATGTATGTTCCAGAGAAAAAATGATCCGCGAAACAGCGTAGGCCCATTTTCGATTCGCGAACGACTCTCTTGGCCAGGGCAAGTTATGACCGAACAAGAAGGAATCCCATGTGAAATTTGGCAAGAGGCAATCCGATGCCTTTGGGATGTCCCATCGGCCCGGAAGTGGTGGTTGATGACATCGGGCTACATCCGAGTACGGAGTTCCGGCTTGACCGAATCTGCTGCGAAACAGAACCATGCTCTTTGTAATGCTCTTGAGGAATATGCGGACGCGTCTCGTGCTCGGGAGACGACTGAGCGGGTCTTAGAATACCTGCAATTGTTGAAAGAAGGGATCATCGCGACTCCCGATTTTGAAGGAGCGTGCTATATCCGCGATCTCCAAACCAAGATTCGCGAGGGCAAAGACCTTTCCTGCAACGAGGCACGACATGTTTTCGACGAGACTCAGCTTGGGTGTTACCACATGCCGAAAATCGACGCGCAGGTTCGGGAAGATATACCGCGCCACGATCTTGGGATGCTGCAAGATCTCTTTGGGAATCCATTTCGGCCACCAGCCTTTCCCAAAGACATGATGAACTCCAACGTAGTCGCGATGGCCGATGCGATCTACGGCAAACGTCGCTTTGAAGATATGCCGATCTTGGCCGACGCGCGCGAAGAAGCTGGCTGGGAACACGAAGAAGTTCTGGCTCATTGCAGAAGTAATAAGAGACATTTTCGGGGATGTTGGGTGTTGGATCTTGCGTTGGGTAAAATGTAATTCAGGATCGTCGACAAACGTCAGTTCCGTCTTTGATCCGTAGGACAGGTTTGTAACCTGTCCTTTTTATTTGATTGAGGATAGACTTGTCCCAGGGAGGAAATCGAACCGAAAAGGCCGGAATTTATTTTCGCGGCAATCCTGAACTGGCACTCTCGATCCCCATCCGTCTCGCGCTGGTCGAACCGACAAAGTTTCACATCCCAACAACAACTCAAATACTGCCAGGAAACGACATCTCCTGAACGTCCGCCTGATTGCGGCTCAGATGGACCAGAAGGATTGTTTCGATTTCTCTGTCAGATTTCGGCCCATCGATTCTTGATCAACACAAAGGGTGTTCCGCTCTCATTCCTCTGAGTTTGGGGAGTGAATGGATTGCAACGTCTTTGATTACTGCATTGACTTTTGGGAAAGGTCAAACGTTCGCCAGTCCAAACAACAGACATGTGCTAGCCCTGAAATCCGATTCGGCACTTCCAGAAGGACGATCAATACAGAATGAATCAAATAACCGTCTTTTTCTTCCTGCAATCGACAAAATGTCCAGATCATCTGTGCCATTTCTCCGGAATGTATAGGTTCCACTAACTCGCTTTGTTTACGCGTGTGCATTGTCCTCACAAATAGACAGAACTCTGCCTATTATTTGTTTTATGTGAATTGTGTTCAAGACACTGTCTGTTAGATTTGTGCCCAACACATTATTTGTGCAGGGTGGAGAATCTATGTGTGCGCCTGTTTTCCCGATAAATCTGTTTACGTTTACTTTTCGTCCAAGTACCTTCCATCTACCGCACATGGAACCCCACTATTTGTTGCACTCTATGCCTTTCTACATTTGTTGGAGTTTTTGTCGGAAACTCCTTGTTCACTCCAAACCTGAGGACCATTCCAATGAAAAAATCTCACCGATTCACGCCCACTGTCGAAAGATTCGAAGACCGTGTCGTACCAACGTTCAATTTCGCTTTTGACGGCCTTGGCAACTTGACCGTTACAGGCGTCCCGAATGGTGCCGTCAGTGTCACTCTGGTAGGCGACGGAACATATTTGTTCGATGACGCCGATCCAGCTGGTCCCCACGGTCCATTTTTCGCACCAGGCAATCTCACACTTAATTACGCAACTAGCGGAAGTGATGATACCATCAGCATCGTTATGAACGATGGCGGTACAGCCTTTTCCATTCCTGGTAATCTCACGATTAATACGGGTGGTGGAGCCGACAGTGTCGGGATTGACGGTTTCGCCGCGCTGGGCAGTTTTGTCGGTGGTAACATCACCATGAACGGCACCAACTCCGTCCTCATTGATACAGTGAATGTTGGTGGGAACGTCTTGATCAACGCGGCGATGGAGAATCTCGACGGCGACTACATGTTGAGCGACGTCATTGTGGGTGGGAACTACACCGTCTTCTCCGGAAACGGTGCGGACAACTTCAGCCTCACCGGCTTCCTTGCCACAAACATCGGCGGGAGTGTGTACCTCAGTGGTGCCAATGACGTCGGCCTCTACGACATTCAATTTGGCACGACGATTGGACGGAACTTGACGATCATCGGAGGTAATTTCGATGACACAGTAGTACTCGACACGGCCGTCGGTGGGAACACATATATCAACTTGGGTGGAGCCACCACGATCAACTCTTTGAGTGTCGATGGTGCCTATGGTGGAGCCTTCACGTACCTCGGTGGTTCGGGGGCTGATTCGGTCGCCATCGGCGGCGGGTTCACCGGGGCTCAGCTGTTCGGCAATGTGTACATGAGCCTGGGCGAAGGCGACAACCAAGTCGGAGTCGCGGCAGCCGGAATGATCGGCGGACCATCGTTCACCCTCCTTTCAGGAAGCGGAGCCGATACCGTTTCGTTCGCCGGAACCTTCTTCCAGACACGCTTGTTTGCTTCACTAGGTGCTGGGGCGGACTCGGTTTCCCTCGATGGAATGGCCGACCTCACCTTTTTGTTCATCGACTTCGGGGCCGGAGCAGACACGTTCGCGAGCACCATCCCACTGGTCGGATTCCCAGCATTCTTGTTCAACCTGTAATCGACTCCCCATCATATCCCACATCACATAACCGGCTTTTCATTTCCCCGAATAGTGGATCTCGGGGACGTGAAAAAGCCGACGTTGTTTTGGGAGTTATGGATTTTGGGATCGGGAATCGTTACGCAGGTTAGTAACCCGTCCCGGAAATTAGCGAACAGGTGACGCACCCTGTCCTACGACCAAATCTCAACATCCAGAGCGAGACTCAGTTTTCGGGTGAGCGCACTTCCTGCAGCGGTTTTTTCGACTGTTCGAGGTTTGTTGTCCGAAGTAGCCCGCGAAAGCAGCAGTGAGCCTCTGAAGCCCTTTTCCGGCAAATAGTGGGGATTTGCTCACCTTAAATTGGGTATGCAACCAATGCCCAAGTTGCTCCGAATTGGCAGAGATTCTCACGCTTTGGCTCGATCCCAGTGAAAGACATTGATGCACTCAAGTAACAGTTATCATTATTGGTTCTCTTTTCAGCCCGCTTGGAAGACGCCTCACACGCTCTTGACGGCACGAAAGAGATCAATTTTTGACTCCAAAAGCTTTGGGTGAGTGATGCTCTTCAAAGGGC